>NZ_JABEMA010000176.1 GCF_013004605.1 Pseudokineococcus marinus | reverse complement strand
CGCCTTCCCGGCGTCTCCGAGGCGCGCGCCGGGCAGGTCGTGGCCGGCGCCGTCGTCGCGCTGGAGGCGATGCGGGTCCTCGACGTCGAGCGGCTGCAGCTCAGCCCCTGGGCGCTCCGGGAGGGCGTCATCCTCCGGCGGCTCGACGCCCTCGCGCCGCTCCTCGGGCGCTGACGGCCCGCCGCCCCGCCGCCCCGCCGGAGCCGACCGCCCGAGCAGGGGAGGGGCGGGGGCGGGCGCGCCCCGCGGGGACGTCGGCGTGGTGCGGGCCTACTGTGGGGGGCGTGAGCGAGAACGGGACGGCCCGCCAGGGGCCCGCCGTCACCCTCTCGACCAGCTCGGTCTACCCCGGCTCCTGCGCGGACGCCTTCGAGACGGCGGCGCGCCTGGGCTACGACGGCGTCGAGGTCATGGTCTGGACCGACCCGGTGAGCCGCGACGCGGTGGCGCTGCGCCGGCTCGCCGACCACTACGGCGTCCCCGTCCTCTCGGTGCACGCGCCGACGCTGCTGCTGACGCAGGGCGTCTGGGGGCGCGACCCGTGGACCAAGCTCGAGCTGTCTGTAGAGCTGGCCCAGGACCTCGGCGCCGACGTCGTCGTCGTGCACCCGCCGTTCCGCTGGCAGCGCTCCTACGCGGCCCGCTTCGTCGAGGGCGTCCGCGAGATCAGCCGGCGCACCGGCACCACGCTCGCCGTGGAGAACATGTTCCCCTGGCGCGCGGGCTCGCGGGAGGTCGTGGCCTACGCGCCGGGCTGGGACGTCGTCGACGAGGACTACGACCAGGTGACCCTGGACGTCTCCCACGCGGCGACGTCGGGCAGCGACTCCCAGGAGCTGGCGCGCAAGCTCGCCGACCGCCTGCGCCACATCCACCTCACCGACGGCAGCGGGTCGGCCAAGGACGAGCACCTCGTCCCGGGCCGGGGCTCGCAGCCGGTCGCCGAGCTCCTCGCCGACCTGGCGGTCGGCGGCTTCACCGGCCACGTCGTCGCCGAGATCAACACCCGTCGCTCGCGGGCGCCGGGGGAGCGCGAGCGCGACCTCGCCGAGACCCTCGCCTTCGCCCGGCAGCACCTGCGCCGTCCCTGACACCCCCTCCCCGGCCTCGCCGCGCGGAGCGGTGCGGCGGGTGCGCCGTCCTAGGGTCGGCCCATGAGCACCGCCGCGCCGAGCCGCCCCTCCGTCGCCGTCCTCGGGGTCGGCACCATGGGCGAGGCCGTCCTCGCGGGCGTGCTGCGCTCGGGCTGGGCGCCCGACGACGTCGTCGCCGTCGTACGCCGCGACGAGCGGGCCGCCGAGCTGGCCGACCGGTACGGCGTGCGGTCCGTGCCGCTCGCCGAGGGGGCCGCCCGTGACGTCCTCGTCGTCGCCGTGAAGCCGCAGCAGCTCGACGACCTGCTCGCCTCGGCCGCACCGCACGTGCGCCCCGGGGCGCTCGTGCTCTCGGTCGCGGCGGGCGTGCCGATGGCGCGCCTCGCCGCCGCCCTGCCGGAGGGCGTCGCCGTCGTCCGGGCGATGCCCAACACGCCCGCCCTCGTCGGCGCCGGCACCACCGCCGTGTCGGCGGGGCCCGGCGCGGACGAGGAGCGGATGGCGCTCGTCGGCGAGCTGCTGCAGGGCACGGGCGACGTCGTCGTGCTGCCCGAGGCGCTGCAGGACGCCGCGACGGCCGTCTCCGGCTCGGGGCCCGCCTACGTGCTGCTGCTGCTCGAGTCGCTCGTCGAGGCGGGAGTCCACGCGGGCCTGCCGCGGGCGACGTCCTCGCGCCTGGCCACGGGGACGCTCGCCGGCACGGCGGCGCTCGTCCGCGAGAGCGGCGAGCACCCCTCGCTGCTGCGCGAGCGCGTCACCTCGCCCGGCGGGACGACGGCCGCCGGGCTGCGCCGGCTCGAGGAGCGGGGGCTGCGCGCCGCGCTGCTCGACGCCGTCGAGGCCGCGCGCGACCGGGCGCGCGCGCTGGGGGCCTGAGGACGGACATCGACACCTCGGCGCCCGCGACACCGTGGTCGAGCCGAGCGGGCGTCGGGACCGCGTCGTACTGGTGCACGACGCTCAGCAGAAGGGGTGGCCGTCGAGCGGTGGTCGTCGATGGCTGCGCTCGTCCAGCGTCGTCGACGCTGAGAGCTGAACCGGGGCGGGACCGCTCATCGCTCGTGAGGCGTCGCCGTAGAAGGCCCCTTCTCCGGGATGCCACTCCGGACGGGTCTGCTGGGACGGCGGCTGCGGATGGACGTCCCTTCGTCGCGGCGAGCACCTCTGTGGCCAGTAGGGGGTCGGTTACTGAGACGCGCCAGCCAGGCAGCGCCTGGGTGCGTCATCGATACTTCGCCCACGGGCACGCGCTGGGTGGGTAGCGTCCGTTCTGAGCTCGCTGGCGCATGACGACGTCCGGGCGCATCGAGTGAGGGGTGAGCATGGCGGTACGAGCTCGTGAAGGCGGCCCGCTGGGCACCGGATCGGTGCGCGAGGTGTTCCTGCTCCTCGCTCTCGGCCTTTTTATGATCGCGTACGGCGGTCGGGGAGTCGGCTCCGAGGACGTGCGAGGCCTTCTCCTGGTTCCGCTCTACTTCGCCATGGCGGCCGGGGTGGTCTTCCTCCTGGCCGCCTTCTTCGGTGCTCGCAAGGTGCTGCGTCAGCGACGTCGCTGACCGACCGCGGCTTCTCCCGTGGTCACGGACCACCGATGAGGACTGCGGCGTAGTAGGCGCACGGGATCAGCAGGAAGGCGACGGCGCCGCCGGCGACGATGAGGAGCGTCGAGCCGGCGCGGACGCCGAGAACGAGGGCGGTGAGCCCGCCGACGGGGATGAGAGCTAGCGCGACCAGGGGTGCGAGCGGATCGACGCGGTGAGCGAGAGGCAGAGATGCTGCGGCGGCGAGGGCCATCGCGAGGGACGCCACGGACGCCCTGGTGGCGGTTGGTCGACTCGGCACGACGCCAGTCTCTCGGCATGGGGGCCGAGGGCACGTGTTTTGGCTGCTGAGGGGAGCGGGCCCGTCCCGCCGGGGGTCTCTCCGGTCAGCGATCGTCAGCGGGAGACCCAGACGAGGGGGCGGTGCAGGTCCTACCTTCTCGGCATGGCTGAGGTGAGGAGTCCATCGAGCCGGTGGTCGTGGGGCGCGTTGTGGCTCTGGGTGACGGCTGTCCTCCTGCTGGGCTTGGCCGCCGTCCTGGCTCTGCCGGTGGTCTTCGAGTCCAGCCCGGGGGAGAGGGCGGAGGCGGCGAGGCACCTCTGGCCGGCGGTCGTGGCGGTGGCGCTCACCGGCGTTGGTGCAGCTGCCGTCGGCGCTGGGTGCCTGCGACGCGTTCCCCGCTGAGCGATCGTCAGCGGGACGCTGACCGGACAGCGATGCCTTGCGGCATGGCCGACGTGGGGGTGCGATGGCGTCGTAGAAGCTGGCTCAGAGGCGGGCTGCGGCCAGAGCGGTCCACTCGTGAGCGAGGAGCGCGTACTGGTAGCCGTCGACCCATCCGAGGTCGGCGTGCCATGAGTCTTGGACTCCGTGCTGCTCGCGGCGCATCCCGGCCTTCTCGAGCACCCGCGCAGAGGCGGGATTGTCGGCGTTGCAGCTGGCGGTGACCCGTCGTAGCCCCAGCCCGTCGAAGGCGGCGGCGAGCAGGCCCCGGGCGAGGTCGCTGCCCACACCCCGTCCGGAGTGGGCGGGATGGACGATGTAGCCGATGGCCCCTTCGGTGCGCTTCGGCATCCCGGGCTGGCCCATCCCGTCGACGACGTCGAGGAAGCCCATCGCCACGACCTGGCCGTCGAGCTCGGCAACGCAGTGGAAGTCCGTGTCGCTGTCGGGGATCGCCGCCCATCGTCGGCGGAAGGTGTCTGGGTCGACATGCGTGACGAGCATGAAGCGGTTGACCGACGGGTCGTTGCGCAGCGCGAGCAACGGCTCGATGTCGTCCGGTCGGGCGTCGCGCAGCAGAAGGCCGCCGACGGAGATCGGCCACGGGTCGGTGGTCACCCTCGAATCGTCGCAGGCCTGCCGGTCAGCCTCGGAGGAGAGGGGCAGACCTGACGCGTACCGGGTAGATGGTCTTCGGACCGGGGACGCCGAGTCGGTGGCTCGTTACCGTCCCGGGGTGGACGGGTGGGACGTCGGCGACCCCGGGGTGGTGGTCCTGCCCTCGGGGCGTCTCGTGCGCGGGCGTGCTTCGCGGCTCCCGCGGCCAGATGGTGCTGCCCCCGACTTCGGGCTCTACCTGGCTGCTCGGCGGCCGGACCCGTTGCCCTGGCCGTCTCGATGGCTGCGCTGGCCGGACTTCTGCCTTCCGGTCGACCGGCTCGACGCCGACGCCGCCTTGCGGCAGTTGTGGGAACGGTCCGCAGGTCAGCGGGTCGAGGTCGCCTGCGGGCACGGGCGCGGTCGTACGGGCACCGCCCTTGCCTGTCTGGCGGTCCTCGACGGTGTTCCCGCGGACGACGCCGTCGCATGGACCCGGTCGCGGTACGACCGGCGCGCGGCCGAGACCCCGTGGCAGCGGCGGTACGTCGAACGCTTGGGCGTCCGGTAGATCAGAGGGAGAGCTTCGCCCGCGACGTCCGCGCGTCCACCCGGCCCTCGCCCTCGCCGGAGGTGCTGCGTGGGGGAGGGTGTATCGGTGACTCGGCATACCCAGGCGTCGACGCCCTCGAGGGAAGTCGCCGTGTTCGACCTCGACGGCACGCTGCTCAGCGGCGACGCCTTCGGGCTCTTCCTCGCCCACCTGCTGCGCCGGCCCCCGGCGCGAGCCGTCGCCGCCCTCGCGACGGCGCCGGTGTGGCTCCCCGCCTTCCTGCTCACACCGACTCGTCTGGCGGCCGAGCGGTACCTGGTGTGGTTGGCCGCGGTCGGAATCAGCCCACAAGACTTCACCGTCAAAGCTGCCCACTTCGCCGCCGACCACGCCGACCCTCGTTCCGGTCGGGCGACCCCGACGGTCCTGGCCCGGCTCCGGGAGCACCAGGGCCGAGGTGATCGTGTGGTGGTCGCCACGGGCTGCGCGTCCCCGCTCGCCGAGCACCTGTGCGATGCGCTCGGCCTGGGCGACGTCGAGGTCGTCGCCTCGACGCTCACCCGCACCCGGTGGGGGCTACCGCGGGCGGTACCCGCCCGTGGCAGGGGCAAGGTGCGCGCACTGGCCGCCGCCGGGGTCTCGCTTCCCGTCGACCACGCCTACACCGACAGCTGGACGGACCTGCCCCTGCTGCGGGCCGCGCGCGTTGCTCACGTGGTCAACGCCTCACCCCGTCACCTTCGACGCTTCCGCCGAGCTCTCGGCGGCGATGTCGACGTGATGGCCACCACCCGATATCGCCGGGCCCCATCTCGAGAGCGTTGACCGAGAGAGTCTCGTCCTCGCGTGCGGTCGTCGGGATCGACCTGTGACGTCACACGCAGCGCCAGATGAGGATCGACAGCGGCACGCTGAGAAGTCATCGGTCGTCCATCGGACCGGCGTCGTCAGTGGGCGTCGGTCGAGGCGGCAGCGAGGAAGCGGCCCACCTGCGCCGGGCTGCGCAGGACGTGGAGCTGCGCTCGAGGAGCGTGGGTCGCGATGGCGTCCATCACGCGGGGCCGGCTACGTCGTCGCCAGGCGATGACCCACCACCAGAAGCCGACCCGCTCGCGGGATCGCCGCAGGGCGCGCCAGGCGCAGAGGGCCAGGGGCAGGTCGAGGACGACGACCGTGTCGGCTCGGCGCAGCCGGGGCGCCGGTGCGTCGTGGGGCCCGAGGTCGCCGTCCATGACCCACCGCTCGCGCCCGGCCAGGCGCTCCTGCACGGAGGTCCACTCGGCGGCGTTCAGCGGCCGAGCGCCGTCGACCCAGAAGTGCTGGTCGAGCTCGACGACCGGCAGCCCGGTGGTCTCGCCCAGGGCTCGCGCCAGGGTCGACTTCCCGGCTCCGCCGCGGCCGAGGACCAGCACCCGCTCCACCGGCGCCAGGCTACGGAGCGGCCTGGCCGCTCCCTCCGAGCCGCCGCCCGTGGGCCGGGGCAGCAGGACGAGCGCGCACGCCAGCACCCACAGGCCCCCGAGCGCCAGCCCGGCGAGGACGTCGATGAGGTGGTGCGCCGCCACGTAGACGCGGGAGGCGCCGACCGCGGGCGCGAGCACGAGGGGGAGGACGAGGACGAGCCACCGACCGCGGCCGCGCCCGTAGGCCCGGTGGACCGCGGCGACGGCCCCGTAGAGGGCGGCCGCGGCCGCGGCGTGACCGGAGGGCCAGGCCGCCGCCACGGGCAGCCCGGTGGTGAGGTCGGGCACCTCCGGGCGGGCCCGGCCCACCAGCTGCGAGGTGAGGAGGTAGAGGAGCACCTCCCCGCCGAGGGCGAGCACGGCGAAGGCGACCGGCCGCCAGGAGCGCGTGACGGCGAGGGCGACGACGGCGAGCGACAGCCCGAGCCCGACCACCGCGGGGGTGCCCGAGAGGCGGCCGACCGCGTCCGCCACCGTCGTCAGGGCGGGGCTGCGGGCCTCGAGCGCCCAGGCGGTGGCGCTGCGGTCGAGCCGGCCGAGCCAGGTCCCGCCGAGCGCCCCGGTGACGAGCAGCCCGGTGGCGGAGAGCGCGGCCGCCAGCGC
>NZ_JABEMA010000175.1 GCF_013004605.1 Pseudokineococcus marinus | reverse complement strand
GTCGTCGGGGCCCGGGGCGCCCGGGTCGGCGGCGCTCGGGTCGCCGGTGGCCTCACGGGTGGGCTCGCTCACGCGCGCCAGGCTAGTGGCCGTGGGCGACGGCGCCGCCGCCGCTCGGCACCCGGTGCCGGTCAGGCGCCGTCGCGCTGCTGGGCCAGCTGGCGCAGCAGGGCGCGGACCTCCTGCGTGACGCGGTGCTCGACGACGAAGGAGACGAAGGGCACGACGCCCGCCAGGACGAGCCCCGCCAGGCGGGCCGGCCCCCACCGCAGGCGCGACCACATGTCGACGACCGTCACGAGGTAGACGATGTAGATCCAGCCGTGCGCGATGGCGACCCAGCTGCCGAGGATCTCCGGCCCGAAGACCTCGCGGACGACGAGCTGCACGGTGACGACGAGCAGGAAGACGCCGGTGACGATCGCCATGACCCGGTAGCGCGTGAGCGCCGGGCCGAGGCTCGCCTCGCGCAGGCGGCGGGCGCGGGCGCCGGTGGGGGCGGGCGGGGTGGGTCGTCCGGTGCTCACCGGGAGGCCTCCTGGGCGCGGCGGTCGGCGGGGTCGCGGTCGGCGGGGCGGTCGTCCGCGGGACGGTCGTGCGCGGGATGGTCGTGCGCGGGATGGTCGTGGGCGGGGCGGTCGTCGGCGGGGCCGCCGGGGTCGTCCGAGCGCTCCGGGTCGGCGGCGCCGCCGGTGGCCCGCGGCTCCTGCGCAGCCGCCCGCTCCTCGGCCTCGTCCTCGGCGCGCTCGAGCGCACGGCGGTGGACGTCGTGGACGACGCGCAGCCACATGAGCACGGCGAAGGCGGCGAAGACCCACCACTGGAAGGCGTAGGAGACGTTCTGCAGGTTCGTCCCGCTCTCCCGCTCCGGCGGCGGGACGGCCCGGGCGCCCGGCGCCCGGGAGGACAGCGCCAGGGCCTCCTGCGACGGGGCGTCCGGCACGAGGTACCCGGCGTAGACGCGCCCGTCCCAGACGTTGAGGAGGTCCGCCGAGCTGGCCGCCGCCAGCCGCCCGGCCGGCAGCCCGACCAGGCCCCGGGGGTCCTCGGAGACGGCGAGCTCGCCGACGAGGTCGGCGGCACCCGTCGGTGCGGGCGGGGCGCCCGCGGCGGCGTCGGCGTCGGGCACCCACCCGAGGACCACGGGCAGCAGGGCGCCGCCGTCCCCCGGAGCCGCGACCGGATGCCCGGCGGCCGGGTCGCCGGCAGCGGGGTCGAGGTCAGCGGGGTCGAGGCCAGCGGGGTCGGCGTCCGGGACCTCCACGGCGGCGAGGACCCACGCGCCGTCGCCCGGCGACCCGTCCGCCGCGCGGCCCACGACGAGCTGCTGCGGCACGTCCGCCCACGTGCCGCGGACGGCGACGGGCCCCGCCACCGACTCGGCGGACAGGGCCTCCTGGGGGGCGAGGACCTGCTGCAGCGGCACCACTGCGCGCTCGGGCGGTGCCTGCTGCCCGGTGCGCGCCCGGCCGAGCTGCCAGGACCCCAGCTCGGCGAAGACGACCGCGAGCCCCAGCGCGAGGGCCAGCAGCGCGAGCATCCGCGGGCGCAGCGCCGTCCGGACGACGCCCGCGGGTCCGCGGGTCTCGGTCGGGCGCACCCCACCACGGTACGGCGCCCGGCTGGGCACCGGCCGGGAGGCCGGCGCCGGTGGGGAGCCGCCCGGCTCAGGCGGGGTCGAGCTCGTGGAAGCCGACGCCGGTGAGGCGCACGGCCTCCTCCCACAGCCAGCGCGCCGTGTCGACGTCCTGCGCGCCCGCGGACGTGCCGACGCGCACGGGCGGGCCGCTGCGCTCCCCGGCCCCGGCCGGCCCGTAGTACTCCCCGCCGACGACGTCGGGCGCCGTCGCCGCGCGCAGCACCGGCCAGGCGCCCGCCTCCGGGCTCTGCATGACGAGCTCGCCCACGCGCCCCAGCGCGGAGCGCACCGGCGACGGGAGCCGCCCGAGGGGGCCGCCGGTGAAGAGGTTGGTGGCCGAGATGCCCGGGTGGGCGGCGACGCTGACGAGCTCGCGCCCGGCCCGCTCGGCGCGCCGGTCCAGCTCGAGCGCGAACATGAGGTCGGCCAGCTTGGACTGCCCGTAGGCGCTCCACGCCCCGTAGCGCTTCTCGCGCATGAGGTCGTCGGGGGTGATCCGCCCGAAGCGGTGCGCCATGCTCGACAGGCTGACGACGCGCGGCCGCCGGCCCGCGGACTCGCTCTGCAGGAGCGGGCCGAGCAGGCGCCCGGTGAGGGCGAAGTGGCCGAGGAAGTTCGTGCCGAGCTGCAGCTCGAACCCGTCCTCGGTGGTCGAGCGGGGCACCGCCATGACCCCGGCGTTGTTGACGAGCAGGTCGAGCCCGTGGGCCCCGAGGCTCGCCGTCATGCGGGTCGCGAGGTCCGCGACGCTGCGCAGCGACGCCAGGTCGAGCAGCTGGAGCTCGACCTGCGCGCCCGGCGCGCGGCGCCGCACCTGCTCGAGCGCGGCGTCCCCCTTCTCCCGGGACCGCGCCGTCATGACGACGCGGGCGCCCGCGGCGGCGAGGACGGCCGACACCTCCAGCCCCAGGCCGCTGTTGGCGCCCGTGACGAGGGCCGTGCGCCCGGACTGGTCGCCGACGCGGTCGGGCGACCAGCCGCCGGACGGGCCGGCCGGGGAGGTGGGGGCGTCGTCGGCAGCGCTGCTCATGCGGCCAGCCTGCCAGCCCGCCCGCGCCGCCCCGCGGTCAGCCCGGCTGGTAGGGGCTGACGACGACCTCGCAGCGCTGCATCTCCTTGAGGTCGGAGTACCCCGTGGTCGCCATGGCGCGGCGCAGGGCGCCGACGAGGTTGGTGGTGCCGTCGGCCGTGCGCCCCGGCCCGGAGAGGATCTCGGCCAGCGGCGCGGCCGTGCCCACCCGCACCCGCTCGCCGCGCGGCAGCTCGCCGTGGTGGGCCTCCGGACCCCAGTGCCAGCCGCGCCCCGGGGCCTCCTCGGCGCGCGCGAGCGCGGCGCCGAGCATGACGGCGTCCGCCCCGCAGGCGATGGCCTTGACGAGGTCGCCCGAGCGGCCGACGCCGCCGTCGGCGATGACGTGCACGTACCGGCCGCCGGACTCGTCGAGGTAGTCGCGGCGCGCCCCCGCGACGTCGGCGACGGCGCTGGCCATGGGCGGGTGGATGCCGAGGGTCGTGCGGGTGGTGCTGGCCGCTCCCCCGCCGAAGCCGACGAGGACGCCGGCGGCGCCCGTGCGCATGAGGTGCAGCGCGGCGGTGTGCGAGGCGGCGCCGCCCACGACGACGGGCACGTCGAGCTCGTAGATGAACTTCTTGAGGTTGAGCGGCTCGCTGCGCGAGGAGACGTGCTCGGCCGAGACCGTGGTGCCGCGGATGACGAAGAGGTCGACGCCGGCGTCGACGACGGTCTTCCACAGCTGCTGCGTGCGCTGCGGGCTCAGGGCCCCGGCGACGGTGACGCCGGCCTCGCGGACCTCGCGCAGGCGCTGGGCGACGAGGTCGGGGTCGATGTCGCGGGAGTAGAGCTCCTGCATGCGCCGCGTGGCGTCGCCGTCGGCCAGCGAGGCGATCTCCTCGAGCAGCGGCTCCGGGTCCGCGTACCGGGTCCACAGGCCCTCGAGGTCGAGCACGCCGAGGCCCCCGAGCCGGCCCAGCGCCACCGCCGTCGCGGGCGAGGTGACCGAGTCCATCGGCGCCGACAGCACCGGGACCTCGAAGGCGTAGGCGTCGATCTGCCAGGACGTGGAGACGTCCTCCGGGTCGCGCGTGCGCCGGCTCGGGACGACGGCGACGTCGTCGAAGGAGTAGGTGCGCCGCGCCCGCTTGCCGCGTCCGATCTCGATCTCAGCCACCCGCGCAGGCTAGTGGCGACCGCCGACGGCGGACGACGCCGCGGCCCGGCCCCGGCCGCCCGCCGTGCGCGAGGGCGTCAGCGGCGCCCGTAGTTGGGCGCCTCGACCGTCATCTGCACGTCGTGCGGGTGGCTCTCCTTGAGGCCCGCGGGTGTGATGCGGGTGAAGCGGCCACGGGCCCG
This sequence comes from Pseudokineococcus marinus, assembly GCF_013004605.1. Taxonomy (GTDB): domain Bacteria; phylum Actinomycetota; class Actinomycetes; order Actinomycetales; family Quadrisphaeraceae; genus Pseudokineococcus; species Pseudokineococcus marinus. The sequence continues at coordinate 2,573 of NZ_JABEMA010000175.1, read as the reverse complement.
CAGCTCCGGCACGGACCGGGCGCCCGTGTAGAACATCGACTGCCGCAGGCCGCCGACGAGCTGGTGCGCCACGGCCGACAGCGGGCCGCGGTAGGGCACCTGCCCCTCGATCCCCTCGGGGATGAAGGCGTCGTCGTCGACGTCGCCCTGGAAGTAGCGGTCCTTGGAGTAAGAGCGCGCCCGGCCGCGCTTCTGCGCCGCACCGAGAGAGCCCATGCCGCGGTAGCCCTTGTACTGCTTGCCGCCGATGAAGACGAGGTCGCCCGGGCTCTCGTCGCAGCCGGCCAGGAGCGAGCCGAGCATGACGGCGTCGGCGCCCGCGACGAGGGCCTTGGCGATGTCGCCGGAGTGCTGCAGGCCGCCGTCGCCGATGAGGGGCACGCCCGCGGGGCGGCACGCCTGGGCCGCCTCCCAGATGGCGCTGACCTGCGGGACGCCGACGCCCGCGACGACGCGGGTCGTGCAGATGGAGCCGGGGCCCACGCCGACCTTGACGCCGTCGGCGCCGGCGTCCACGAGCGCCTGGGCGCCCTCGCGGGTCGCGACGTTGCCGCCGACGACGTCGACGTGCGCCGCGGCGGGCTCGGCCTTGAGCCGGGCCACCATGTCGGCGACCCCGCGGCTGTGCCCGTGGGCGGTGTCGACGACGAGGACGTCCACGCCGGCGTCGACCAGCGCCATCGAGCGCTGCCAGGCGTCGTCGAAGAAGCCGACGGCGGCGGCCACGCGCAGGCGGCCGCGCTCGTCCTTGGTGGCGAGCGGGTACTGCTCGGCCTTGGTGAAGTCCTTGACGGTGATGAGCCCGCGCAGGCGGCCGTCGGCGTCGACGATCGGCAGCTTCTCGACCTTGTGCTCGCGCAGCAGCCGCATCGCGGTCTCGCGGTCGGCGCCGACGGGCGCCGTGACGAGCGGCATGGGCGTCATGACGTCGGCGACGGCGCGGCTGTGGTCGGGCTCCCAGCGCAGGTCGCGGTTGGTGACGATGCCGACGAGCACGCCGGCGTCGTCGACGACCGGCAGGCCCGAGACCCGGTAGCGCGCGCACGCCGCGTCCACCTCGGAGAGCGTCGCGCCGGGCGACGTCGTCACCGGCTTGGTGATCATCCCGGCCTCGGAGCGCTTGACGAGGTCGACCTGGTCGGCCTGGTCCTCGATCGAGAGGTTGCGGTGCAGCACGCCGAGGCCGCCCTGGCGGGCCATGGCGATCGCCATCCGCGCCTCGGTCACCGTGTCCATCGCCGACGACAGCAGCGGCACCCGGACCTCGACACGCCGCGAGACCCGCGTGGTCGTGTCGGCCTCGCTGGGGATGACGTCGCTCTCCGCGGGCAGGAGCAGCACGTCGTCGTAGGTGAGACCCGTGCGGGCGAAGGGGTCGGCGGGCATGTCCGGCACGGCGGGGGCTCCCTGGGGACGGGGGACGGCTGCGGACGCGACGCTGCGTGCAGCGATCGTACGACCGTCCGCGCCCCTCGCCGACGCCCCTCGCCCTCGCCCCTGCCGGCGCCTCTCCTGGCGCCTCTCCTGGGGCGCACCTCGCGGGCGCAGCTCCCGGGCGCCCGCGCCCGTGCGCGAGCCCGGGTCCCGCGAGCCCCCTGCGCCCGCGGGAGCCGGGCTCAGCGCACGAGGCCGGCGCGGAAGCCGATGGCGACCGCGTGCGCGCGGTCGGCCGCGCCGAGCTTGCGGAACAGCCGGCGCGCGTGGGTCTTGACCGTGTCCTCCGAGAGGAAGAGCTCCTTGCCGATCTCGCCGTTGCTGCGGCCGCGGCTCATGCCGGCGAGGACCTGCTGCTCGCGCTCGGTGAGCACCGGGACGTCCTCCTGGGCCGTCGCGGCGACGGCCGCCCGGCGGGCGTCGCTCACCGACATGGCGTGGTGGAGGACGGCCGTCAGCTCGGGCGTGCTGGGCTCGCGGACGAGGACGGCGCACGCGCCGGCGGCCATGGCGGCGCCCGCCGTGTCGCCGTCACCCGGGGCGACGACCGCGATGACGGCCGTCTGGGGCCGCGCCTGCATCCAGGAGCGGATGTGCTCGGCCGCCCGCGGGTGCGAGCAGGACATGAGGACGACGTCCGGCGGGCCGCCGGGGGCGGTCCGGGCGGCGGCGCCACCGCCGGCGGCACCGGCCGTCCGGGTGACGCCCGGCACGGAGCCGACCTGGCGGCGCAGCGCCTCCCGCACGGGCAGGACGTCGTCGCAGACGAGCACGGTGGACACGCTGAACCTCCGGGTGGTCTGACCGCGGGTGTGCGGCCGCTTCGCCCTGGTGATCGGCACGGGGGCGCCGTCTCCTGAGGGAACCTCGTGCACCGCGCCTCCCGCTGCCGTCGTCCACAGCGTTCGGCGCCGGCGCGCCGCCGGACTGGTCCCGGTCGGCCCGGGTCGCCCGGGCGGGGCCCCGGCACGGCCCGGGCAGGGCCCGTTCCGTCAGGCGAGCGCGGTCGCGGCGACGTCGCGGGCAGGACGCACTCGCTGACGGTCTGCACGCGCGTCGTGGGGGCGAGGGCGGTGCCGATCGTCGTCGTCAGCACGCCGAGGAGGACGACGGCGATCAGGAGGTTCATCGCCGGGCCC
>NZ_JABEMA010000174.1 GCF_013004605.1 Pseudokineococcus marinus | reverse complement strand
GGGGGCGGCCGCCCCGGGGTCCCCGGGGAGCACCCGGGGCCGCCGCCTCAGTCCTCGGTGGCGCGCGGCTGCGGGACGGCGCCGCCGAGCAGCGCGCGCACCTCGGCCTCGCGGTAGCGGCGGTGCCCGCCGAGGGTCCGGATCGAGGAGAGCTTGCCCGCCTTCGCCCAGCGCGTGACCGTCTTGGGGTCCACGCGGAAGAGGGCGGCGACCTCTGCGGGGGTGAGCAGGCTCTCGACCTCGTCGGTGCGAGCGGTCATGGCGTCCTCCTGGGGGGCTCGGGTCGGCGCGGCGCCGACCCGTGGTGTCTCGGGCCTCGAGTGTGCTGTCGCAACCTGTGAGTCGCCATAGTCCGGAATGACTAGGTCCTGGGTAATCGTCATCGACGGTGACGAGTCGGGGCGCTGGGTGACGGAAAGACGCTTTCCCGTGACCACGGGTGATCTCCGGCGCTCAGGGTCGTCACATCTGTGACCATCTCGTGATGCCGTCGCCCGCCGGAAGCGAACAGGGCGTCACCCGGACGGACGCAGGAGGGCGCCGGACGGGTGAGCGCACGACGCCGGCCGCACGACGGCGCACCTCCGGTCGCCCCTCCCGACGGCGCTCACCGGCCACCCGGGAGGCCGCGCGGCGGGGTCGGGCACGGCGCGGACGGGAGCCCCCGGGGGCCCGGACCGGTGTGCCGGAAGCGACGGCGAGGCTGTAGCGTGGCGGGCGCGCAGAGATGACCAGGCCCCGGGGCCGCCGTCCTCGACGGCCTGCCCCGGCACGACGTTCAGAGGGGGTCGACGCCATGGGGCGCGGCCGTCAGAAGGCGAAGCAGACCAAGGTCGCTCGCCAGCTCAAGTACTACAGCCCGGAGACGGACTACAAGTCCCTCGAGCGCGAGCTCGGGCACTCCGGCACGTCGTACGACCCGCCGGAGCGGGACAGCTCCGACGAGGACGACGACGGCTACGGCGGCTGGGCCTCCGGCTCCTCCCGCTGACACCTCTCCCCCGCACGAGCGCACCGTCGGCTCCGGCCGGCGGTGCGCTCGCGCGTGCCCGCGGCGGCTCTGCTCCCGGCCCGAGCGCTCGGAGCCGGCTCCCTCACGCCGGGGGGTGCTCGCCCCGCAGGACGACGCTGCCGCCGTCGACGCCCTTGGCACCGACGGTGACCTCGGGGCCGCGTCCGCCGTCGTCGGGGCCCACGCCCCCCGCCACCCAGGCGCTCACGCCGGCGGCCGCGAGGTCCGCCAGGGCGCCGTCGACGGCGTCGGGCGCGACGACGGCGACCATGCCGACCCCCATGTTGAGGGTGCGCTCCAGGTCGGCGCGGGGGACGCCGCCGAGGTGGCCGACCAGGCGGACGACCGGGGGCGGGGCCCAGGTGCCGCGGTCGACCGCCGCCTGCAGGCCCGCGGGCAGGACGCGGCCGAGGTTGGCCGCGAGCCCGCCGCCGGTGACGTGGCTGAGGGCCCGCAGGTCCGCGCCGAGCCCGCGCGCGAGCGCGAGGCAGGGGCGCGTGTACAGGCGCGTGGGCTCGAGGAGCTCCTCCCCCAGGGTGCGCCCCAGCTCGTCGACGTGGCGGTCGAGGCCCCACCCGGCGTCGGCGACGACCCGGCGCACGAGCGAGTAGCCGTTGCTGTGGAGCCCCGAGCTCGCCATCGCGACGACGACGTCGCCGTCCCGCACGCGCTGGGGGCCGAGGACGTCGTCGGCCTCGACGACGCCGGTGGCGGCGCCCGCGACGTCGTACTCGTCGGGCTCCATGAGCCCGGGGTGCTCGGCCGTCTCGCCGCCGACGAGGGCCGTGCCGGTCTCCTCGCAGCCGCGGGCGACGCCCCGGACGAGGTCGGCGACGCGCTCGGGGTCGACGCGCCCGCAGGCGATGTAGTCGGTCATGAACAGGGGCCGCGCCCCGCTCACGACGATGTCGTCGACGACCATGGCCACGAGGTCGATCCCGACCGTGTCGTGGACGCCCATCGCCCGCGCCACGGCGATCTTCGTGCCGACGCCGTCCGTGCTCGTCGTCAGCAGCGGCCGGCGCATGCCGACGAGGGCGCTCGCGTCGAAGAGCCCGGCGAAGCCGCCGAGGCCGCCCACGACCTCGGGACCGTGCGTGCGCGCCACCGCCTCGCGCATGAGCGCGACCGCGCGGTCACCGGCCTCGACGTCGACGCCGGCGGCCGCGTACGTCGTGCCCGTCGGGGCGCCGCCGCTCACCGGCCGCGTCCCGCGACGGCGCCCTCGGCGTCCTTCACCGCGCCGCTCGGTGCGGCGGCCGCGGCGCCGAGGACGGCGTCGCCCTGCACCTCGGTGAGCCCCAGCTCGAGCTGGTGCTTGCCGAGGCGGTGGGCGTCCGGCAGGGGCACCGGGTACTCGCCCGTGAAGCACGCGGAGCACAGGCGGTCGGCCGGCTGCTCGGTGGCCTCGACCATCGCCGCGTGGGAGATGTAGCCCAGCGTGTCGGCGCCGATGCTGCTGCGGATCTCCTCGACGCCGAGGCCCGCGGCGATGAGCTCCGCGCGGCTGGCGAAGTCGATGCCGTAGAAGCACGGCCACGTGACGGGCGGGGAGGAGATGCGCACGTGCACCTCGGCCGCACCGGCCTCGCGGAGCATGCGCACGAGCGCCCGCTGGGTGTTGCCCCGCACGACGGAGTCGTCGACGACGACGAGGCGCTTGCCGCGGATGACGTCGCGCAGCGGGTTGAGCTTCAAGCGGATCCCGAGCTGGCGGATCGTCTGGTCGGGCTGGATGAAGGTCCGGCCGACGTAGCTGTTCTTGACGAGCCCCTGGCCGTAGGGGATGCCGGAGGCCTCGGCGTAGCCGATGGCGGCGGGGGTCCCCGACTCCGGGGTCGGGATGACGAGGTCCGCCTCGACGGGGTGCTCGGCGGCGAGCCGGCGCCCCATCTCGACCCGGGCCGCGTGGACGACCCGCCCGGAGATCGTCGTGTCGGGGCGCGCCAGGTAGACGTACTCGAAGACGCAGCCCTTCGGCGTGCTCTCGGCGAAGCGGGTGCTGCGCAGGCCGTCCTCGTCGATCGCCACGAGCTCGCCGGGCTCGACCTCGCGGACGACGCTGGCGCCGACGATGTCGAGCGCCGCCGTCTCGGACGCCACGACCCAGCCGCGCTCGAGGCGCCCGAGGACGAGGGGGCGCACGCCGTGACGGTCGCGGGCGGCGTAGAGCGTGCGCTCGTCCATGAAGACGAGGCTGAAGGCGCCCTCGAGCAGGGGCAGCACCTCGAGCGCCGTCGCCTCGAGCGTGCGGTCGGGGTGCCCGGCCAGCAGGGCCGTGACGAGCGCCGTGTCGGTGGTGTTCCCGCGCGCCAGCTCCCCGCTCGCCGCGGACTCGCCCTGGTCCCCCCGCATCTCGGCGACCATGTCGCGCAGCGCGTGGCTGTTGGTGAGGTTGCCGTTGTGCCCGAGGGCCACGGTGCCCGTCGCCGTCGCCCCCAGCGTCGGCTGGGCGTTCTCCCACCGGCTCGCGCCCGTCGTGGAGTAGCGCGTGTGGCCGATGGCGAGGGTCCCCTGGAGCGCGCGCAGCGCCGGCTCGTCGAAGACCTGGGACACGAGACCCATGTCCTTGTAGACGAGCAGCTGCGTGCCGGTGCTCACGGCGATGCCCGCGGACTCCTGCCCGCGGTGCTGCAGCGCGTAGATCCCGAAGTACGTCAGCCGCGCGACGTCCTCGTCGGGGGCCCAGACGCCGAAGACCCCGCAGGCGTCCTGCGGGCCCTTCTCGCCGGGGAGCAGGTCGTGGGTCAGCCGTCCGTCGCCACCGGGCACGGCGTCATGGTGGCACAGCGCGCGGCTCCGGCCGGACGCCGGAGAGCCGTCGGAGGACGTCCACGAGCGTGACCGCGCACGGTCACCGTCGTGGACGGCTCCGCCCGAGCGACCCCGGACGGGTGAGGTCCGGCCCCCCGCGGCGCACGCCCCGGTCTCCTGGGCCATGCTCCGCGGCGTGGGGGCGGGCGACGACGAGCTGCGCGTCGACACCACCGGGCTGCGGGCCGCCTACCTCGCCGAGGGGCGTGAGCCGCTGCTGAGCCCGGGCGGCGCGAGGGCGCTGCGCGGCCTGGTGGTCGCCGTCGCGGCCGTGCTCGGTCTCGCCGCCCTGCGCGGCGCGGACGCGGTGGCCCACCTCGTCGGCGTCGGCGCGTTCGGCCTCGGCGGCGAGCTCCTCGCTCGGGCGCTCGACCGCACCACCCGCATCACGCCCACCCACCTCGACGTCCGCCCCGCGGGACGGCGCCGCGTCGTGGCGTGGGACGACGTCCGGGAGCTCGTGCCGCCCGGCCGCTTGGGCGACGGCGGCCACGCGCTGCTCGCCGACGGCACGGCGGTGCCCCTGCCGCACGTGCCGCGCGAGGACGTCGAGCGGCTCACCGCCGCCCTGGCCGCCGCGCGCGAGGAGCACCGGACGGGCGCCGCCGACGGGGAGGCCGCCGGTGGCTGACCGCTCGCCTCCCGACCTGGAGGACCTCGCGCGGGTGCACTGGGAGCCGTTCGTCCCGCCGCGGGGGCGGGCGCGGACGGTCCTGGTGGTGCTGGGCGTCGTCGTCGTGGTCGGGCTGGTCGCCGTCGTCACGTCCGTCGTCGTCCTCGACGGCCCCAGGGGTGTGGGGAGGCTGCTGGCGAACTGGGCCCTCCTCCCCGTCGTCCTGGCGGTCTCGCGCCGGGGCACCGAGGTCGGGCCCGAGGGGCTGCGGCGGCGGCACGGCGTCGTCCGCCGGGCCTGGCGCCCGTGGGAGGACGTCGTGGAGGTCCGGCCCCCGGGGCGCTGGGACCAGTGGCCGGTCGCCGTCCTGGACCGCGAGCGCCTGGACCTGCGGGGCATGGCGACCGGCGACGTCGAGCGCCTCGCCGCCGCGCTCGAGCGGGCGCGCCGGCACGGGCCCGGGACGGCGGGCCGGGCGTGACGGACGGCGGGGTGCCCCGCCGTCCGTCAGCCGTCCCGGCCCTCAGTCCCCCTTGACGTTGACCACCTGCCGCAGCACGTGGCGGACGTCGACGAGGCGGGCGGCGTCGGCCATGACGACGTCGACCGGCTTGTAGGCCTCCGGGTGCTCGTCGAGGAAGGCGTCCGACTCCCCCCACACGACGTCCCCCATGCGGGCGTCGAGGTCGCTGCGGGAGAAGCGCTTCCGCGCCGCGGAGCGCGACCACGCCCGCCCCGCCCCGTGGGGCGAGGAGTGCAGCGCCACGGGGTCGCCCCGGCCGACGACCACGTACGACGCGTCGCCCATCGAGCCCGGCACGAGGCCGGGCTCGCCCTCGCGGGCGCTGATGGCGCCCTTGCGGGAGAGCCACACCTCGCGCCCGAAGTGCCTCTCGCGCGCCGTGTAGTTGTGGTGGCAGCCGATGGTCTCCTCGCGGACGACGTCCTCCGGCCCGCCCAGCCCCAGGGCCTCGGCGAGCGCGGCGACGACCCGGTCCATCATCTCCTCGCGGTTCAGCGCGGCGAAGCGCTGCGCCCACAGGAGGGCCTCGACGTAGGCGTCGAACTCGGGCTCCCCCTCGACGAGGTAGGCCAGGTCGCGGTCGGGCAGGTCGTAGAACCGCCGGGTCGCCTGCTCCTGGGCCACCCGGATGTGCCGCTGCGCCAGCTGGTTGCCGACGCCGCGCGACCCGGAGTGCAGGAACAGCCACACCCGGCCGAGCTCGTCCTCGGACACCTCGATGAAGTGGTTGCCCGATCCGAGCGTCCCCAGCTGCCGCTCCCAGCGCCGCGAGACCTCGTCCGCCTGCTGCCCACCGGGCGTCCCCCGCAGCTCCGCGACGCGGGGCTCCGCCGTCGCCTCGACACCGCGGTTGCGCCCGCCCGCGGACAGCGGCACGCGCCGGCTGATGCCGGCGTGCAGCGCCCGGAGGTCGGTGCGGCGCAGCGTCTCGACGTCGTACGGCGTCCGGACGGCGAGCATCCCGCAGCCGATGTCGACGCCGACGGCGGCGGGGATGATCGCGCCGTCGGTGGGGATGACGGAGCCGACCGTCGCCCCCTTGCCGAGGTGCGCGTCGGGCATGAGGGCGACGTGCGGGTGGACGAACGGCATGGTCGCCGTCGTGAGGGCCTGCTCGCGGGTGGCGTCGTCGAGGATCGACGCCCAGCTCATCAGACGCGGGGAGAGCCGGTCGGGCCGGCCGTCGGTGGGCATGGGTCTGCTCTCTCGTGCGGGAGGAGCCGCACGGGCCCGCGCGGCCCGACGAGGATCGCCCCGTGACGGCGGTCCGTCACGCGAGTTCCGCGGCGGTCACCTCCCGGCACCGCCCGGGGCCCCGGGCCGCCGCGGCTCAGCCCCGGCGCGCCACGCGCTCGAGCAGGACGCCGACGAGCCCGCCGAGGAGGCCGAGCGAGAGCCCCAGGGCGGCGAGGAGGTAGCCGAAGACGGCGGCGCGGCTGTACGTCGCGCTCGGCTCGCTCGTCAGGGCGAGGACGAGCGCGAGCACCGCGCCGACGGCCACGCCGAGGCCGACGAGCACCCGGTAGCGGGGGGCGCGGCGGTAGCGCACGCGCTGCGCGCCGGCGAGGTCGGCCTCCGTGGGGGCCGGGCGCTCGCCGGCGCCGGCGGCGCCGTCGGTGCGCCGGTCG
>NZ_JABEMA010000173.1 GCF_013004605.1 Pseudokineococcus marinus | reverse complement strand
CGCCGCTCCGGCGAGCACCCCCGCCGCCGCCCCCGCCGGTCGGGGCGGGGCCCGCCGCGGCGCGCGGACCACCGTCGTCGTGGCGAGCATGAACCGGCGTGAGGAGCTCCTGGCGAGCCTGCGCCGCCACGAGGGGCCCGTCGTGCTCGTCGACAACGGCAGCACCGACGGCACCGTCGAGGCCGTGCGCGAGCAGCTGCCGCACGTCGACGTCGTCGCGCTGCCGGCCAACCGCGGCGCCGCGGCGCGCACCATCGGCGTCGAGCGGGCCCGGACCCCGTACGTGGCCTTCGCCGACGACGACTCCTGGTGGGCGCCGGGGATGCTCGAGCGCGGCGCCGACCTCTTCGACGCCTCCCCGCGGCTGGCCCTCGTGTGCGCCCGGATCCTCGTCGGCCCGGAGGAGCGGCCCGACGGCATCGGCGACCTCATGGCGCGCTCCGCGCTCGGCACGGACGACGACCTGCCGGGGCCCTCGCTGCTCGGGTTCGTCGCGTGCGCCGCGATGGTCCGCCGCGACGCCTTCCTCGAGGCCGGGGGCTTCGACGACGTCGTGTTCTTCCCCGGCGAGGAGGAGCGCCTGTCCTACGACCTGGCGGCCGCCGGGCACGGGCTCGCGTACGTCGAGGACCTCGTCGTCCACCACCACCCCTCGCCGTCGCGGGACGCCCCCCGCGAGCGCCAGGTCCGCATCGCCCGCGCCGCGCTGCTCACCGCCGTCATGCGCCGCCCCTGGCCGGCCGTGGCGCGGAGCCTCGTGACGACGCTGCGCTCCCACCCCGCGGCCGTGCGCCGGGCGCTGCCGTCCCTGCGCGCCGCCCTGCGGGCGCGGCGGCCCAACCCGCCCGCCGTCGAGGCCGGCATCCGGGCGCTGCGGCAGGCGGGCTGAGGCGGACGAGGTCCGGGCTCCTCCTCCGGAGGAGGACGTCGGCGGCGCCGGTAGCGTCGTCGCCGTGTCCGACCGCACCGCCGCGCCCTCCCCCGACGACGTGCCGCCCGCCGGCGCCCAGCCCTCGAGCGCGTCCTCGGTCGGGACGACCACCTCTCCGCCAGCGGGTCCGGGGCCGCGCCACGTGCCCGCGCACGGCCTGCACCTGCTGCACGTCGTCCGGACGGAGACCGTGACGCCGCAGATGCTGCGCGTCGTCCTCGGCGGGGCGGACCCGGCGGTGTTCACCGACGCCGCACCGGGCGCGAAGGTCAAGATGGCCTTCCCCGAGCCGGGCGCGGGCTCCCCGGGCCTGGACGAGCTCGCCGTCTGCGCGCGGCGCTCGTACACGGTGCGGCGCGCCCGCGCCGGTGAAGGTGCTCGTGCCGGGGACCCCGCGGCCGGCGAGGTCGACGTCGACGTCGTCCTCCACGAGGGCGGGCTCGCCTCGGGGTGGGCGCAGGCCGCGCGGCCGGGCGACACCGTCGGCGCCTCCGGGCCGTCGTCGGGCTACCGGGCGCTGCCCACGACGGACGTGCACCTCCTCCTCGCCGACGCGACGGGGCTGCCCGCCGTCGCCGCCGTCGTCGAGGCGCTGCCCGCGGGGGCGCGGGCGGTCGCCGTCGTCGAGGTCGCGGACGCCGCCGAGGAGCAGGAGGTGGCCACGGCCGCCGACGTGGAGTGGCGCTGGGTGCACCGCGGGCCCGACGTCGCCGTCTCCGGGCAGCCCCTCGAGGCCGCCGTGACCGGCCTGGACTGGCCCGCGGGCGACGGCGAGCAGGTGCAGGTCCTGCTGGCCGCCGAGTCCGGCGCGGTGCGGCGCCTGCAGCGCCACCTGTCGGAGGTGCGGCGCGTCGACCCCCAGCGCGTGCACGCCAAGGGCTACTGGAAGGTCGGCGCGTCGAAGAACGCCCCCGGCGTCCGGCGGCTGCGGCCGACGACGCCGCTCCCGGGCTGAGGCGGGCGCGCGACCGCCGCCGGGGTCGCGGCTGGCCGGCGGGGGCCGTCGGCAGCAGCATGGACGGCTGCCCCACCCCCGACCGACGACAGGAGGCAGCCGTGCCCGGCTCCGGCGAGGACCTGCGCGTGCGCATCGGCGACGACGAGCTCGTCCTGCGCCAGCGCTACGAGGTCCTCAGCATCACCAACGACGTGCTCGTGGCGCTGTGGTTCGTCATCGGCAGCGTCCTCTTCTTCTGGGAGTCGACGAGCACCGCGGGCACCTGGTTCTTCCTCGTCGGCAGCCTCCAGTTCCTCGCCCGCCCCGCCATCCGCCTCTCGCGGAAGATCCACCTGCAGCGTCGCCACGGCTCCGGGCTGGACAGCGGCGGCGAGTACTGACCGGGGACGCCGACGGCGGCGCGCGCACGGCCGCCGCGGACTCTGAGGGGTCACACGCCGTCGGGCCGTCGCCAGCGCGGACGTCGAGGGCCGGCGCGCCGTGACGACGCCCTCGACGTCCGCGACCGACACGAGGTCGGCTCGGTCGAGTGGCAGTCAGACACACGTTCGAGTGACAACGCATCGTCGCAGGTCAGAGGCCTGCGACGGCGGCTCGACTGTCGGAGGTCGCCCCTAGCGTCGTCCCTGTGGCAGTGGAGGACGGCGGGCGTGACGGGACTGGCGATCAGCCCGCTCCGTCCTCACCGGTGAGCCCTTCCGCCCCCGGCCCGACCCCCGAGCCTGACGCCGAGGCCGACGGCGAGCAGGACGTCGCCACGGTCGCCGACGGTCTCGCGGCCCTGACCGCAGCCCTCGACGCCCTGCTGACCGCCGAGACCTGGCGGTGCACCGACGACGAGGTCCGCGCCGCGGTGGTCGACCTCGAGCGCCAGGCGTCCCGTCTCGACGCCGTCCGCCTGCGGCTGCTGTCCACCGCCGAGGAGCGCCGCGTCGGACGCGCGGCCGGGGCGCCGTCGACCGCCGACTGGCTCGTCGGCGCCACGACCACCCGCGCCGAGCACGCCCGCCGCCGGGTCGACCTCGCCGTCGCGCTCGACACCGACCTCACCCCCACCCGCACCGCCCTCGCGCAGGGCGACCTGACGGGCGACCACGCCGGCGTCATCCGCACCGCCCTGCTGCGGCTGCACCCCGACGTCGACCCCGCGACCCGTGCCGACGCCCAGGCCTTCCTCGTCGAGCAGGCCCGCCGCCTCGACCCGCGCCAGCTCGCCCGCGTGGGGCGCCACCTGACCGCCCGTCTTGACCCCGGTGCCGACGACGACCTCGCCCGCACCGAGGCGCGCCAGGAGAGCCAGCGCCAGGTCCGCTGCACCCAGACCGACGACGGCGCCTGGCTCCTGTCCGGCGTCCTCGACCCGGTCGGCGGCGCCACCCTCATGGCCGCCCTCGAGCCGCTCTCCGCCCCGCGGCCCGCCTCTGACGGCACCCCCGACACCCGGTCCCACGCCCGACGGCTGGCCGACGCGCTGCTCACCGTCGCCGACGCCCACCTCGCCGGCCGCACCGGGTCCTCGTCCTCGCGCCCGCGACTGCTCGTCACCGTGCCGCTGGCGACCCTGCTCGATCCCGCGGCGCCCGGCGCCGCTCCCGGCCACCTGCCCGGCGGCCACCCCGTCTCCGGCGAGACGGCGGGCCTGCTCGCGTGCGACGCGCAGCTCGTGCCCGTCCTCACGACGGCGGAGGGACAGCCGCTGGACGTCGGCCGGTCCGTCTACGCGTGGCCCGAGGCGATCCGCACCGCCATCCGCCTCCGGGACCAGACCTGCACCTTCGGCTCCTGCACCCGCCCCGCCGAGTGGTGCCACGTCCACCACATCACCGAGTACTCCCGCGGCGGGTCGACCAGCGAGCGCAACGGCACCTGCCTCTGCGGCCACCACCACCGCCTGGTCCACCGCCAGGGCTGGCGCGGCGAGCTGCGCGGCACCCAGGTCGTCTGGCACCCGCCGGACCGCGGCGAGCCCCACGTCCCGCCCCCGCCCTGGCGAGAACGGGTCGACCGCGTCGTCGACGCGTGGCGCCGGCGCGCCACCAGGTCCGAGGAGGAGGACGGCCACGCTCCCGGCCACGCGGCCTGAGCCAGCGCCCGATCTTCCGGTGGCACAAGGGCCGCCTTGGCCACCTCGGTGCCACCCCAGCGCTGAGGAAACCTCACCCGCGCCACGGCGAGAGCGTCAGTCGTCCTGCCACCCGAACAGCAGCCGCTCGACGACGGCCCTCGCTCGGCGGGTGCGGCGGCGGTGCTCGTCGTCGAGCGCCCCGGCGGAGCCGGTCGGCATCCCGAGGAGGCGCGCGACGCCCTCGAGGTCGTCGAGGTCGGTGGGCACGACGTCGCCGGGGCGCCCGGTCCACAGGGCGATCGCGGCGCGCACGCGCGAGCCCCAGCGCCAGGCGTCCTCGAGGACGTCGGTGTCCTCGGCCGCGACGAGGTCGGCCGCGGTGGCGGCCGCGAGGGCGCCGAGCGTCGACGTCGTCCGCAGCCCGGGCACGCGGTGGGCGTGCTGGAGCTGCAGCAGCTGGACCGTCCACTCGACGTCCGAGATGCCCCCGGGGCCGAGCTTGACGTGCCGGCGCGGGTCGACGCCGCGGGGCAGCCGCTCGGACTCCACGCGCGCCTTGATGCGGCGCACCTCGCGCACCCGCGCGTCGTCGAGCCCGCCCGAGGGGTAGCGCACGCCCTCGACGAGGGCGGTGAAGGCCGCGCCGAGCTCGGCGTCGCCGGCGACGACCTCGGCGCGCAGCAGCGCCTGGGCCTCCCAGACGTCCGACCAGCGCGCGTAGTAGGCGGCGTAGGAGGACAGCGAGCGCGACAGAGGGCCGTTCCGGCCCTCGGGGCGCAGCGCGGCGTCGACCTCGAGCGCCGGCTCGGGGCCGAGGGACTTCAGGAGGCGCTGCACCTCCCCCGCCACAGCGACGGCGACCTCCTGCGCCTGCTGCTCGGAGGCGCCGTCGCGCGGCTCGTGCACGAAGAGGACGTCGGCGTCACTGGCGTAGGTGAGCTCCCGCCCGCCGAGGCGGCCCATCCCGACGACGGCCATGCGCACCGGGAGGGGCTCCCCCAGCCGCGCCGACACGGCGCGGACGGCCGCCACGAGCCCGCCCTGCAGGACGACGCGCGTCGCGGCCGACAGGGCCTCGCCCACCTCGTCGAGCGTGACGACGCCGGACAGGTCGCCGACGGCCGTGCGGGTCATCTCGCGCCGCCGGACGGCGCGCACCGCGGTGACGGCGTCGACGGGGTCGCGGTGACGCGCCAGCACGGAGCCGACCTCGGCGCGCAGCTGCTCGTACGGGCGCGGGCGCAGCTCGGACTCGCCCTCGAGCCACCGGGCCGCCTCGGGCGCCTGCAGCAGGAGGTCGGCGGCCATCCGGCTGCCGGTGAGGAGGTTGGCGAGCCGCTCGGCGGCCACGCCGTCGTCGCGCAGCATCTGCAGGTACCAGTGCGTCCCGCCGAGGGACTCCGACAGCCGCCGGAACGACAGGAGCCCGGAGTCGGGGTCGGCCCCGTCGGCGAACCAGCCCAGCAGCACCGGCAGCAGCTGGCGCTGGATGGACGCCCGCCGGGTCACGCCCGCCGTCAGCGCCTCGAGGTGGCGCAGCGCCCCCGCCGGGTCGCGGTAGCCGAGGGCCTGCAGCCGCTCGCGGGCCGCCTCGGGGCCCAGCCGCACGTCCTCGGTCGACAGCCGCGCGGCGGCGCCGAGCAGCGGCCGGTAGAAGAGCCGCTCGTGCAGGCGTCGCACGGTCGTGCGGGTCTGCTGCCAGCGCTCCTCGAGCGCCGCCTCGCCGTCGAGGCCGGCGGCCCGCGCGAGGCGGCGCAGGTCGCCCTCGCCCGTGGGCAGGACGTGCGTGCGCACGAGGCGCGACAGCTGGAGCCGGTGCTCGAGCACCCGCAGCCACCTGTAGGCCCGGTCGAGGGCGCCGGCGTCGCCGCGTCCCACGTACCCGTACGTCGCCAGCGCCTCGAGGGCGTCGAGCGTCGTCGCGCTCCGCAGCCGCGGCTCGGCGCGCCCGTGCACCAGCTGCAGCATCTGGACGCTGAACTCGACGTCGCGCAGACCGCCGGGGCCGAGCTTGAGCTGGCGGGGGGCCTCCTTGGCCGGGATGTGGTCCTCGACGCGGCGGCGCATCGCCTGGGTGTCCGTGACGAAGCCGGGGCGCTGGGCGGCCTCCCACACGAAGGGACGCACCGCCGCGAGGTAGGTGGCCGCCACCTCGGCGTCGCCGGCGACGTGGCGCGCCTTGAGGAGCGCCTGGAACTCCCACGTGCTGGCCCACCGCTCGTAGTACGCGCGGTGGCTCTCCGGCGTCCGCACGAGCGGGCCGGCGCCGCCCTCGGGTCGCAGGTTCGCGTCCACGGGCCACAGGGCGCCCTCGGCCGTGTACGCCGAGCAGTGCTTGGCCAGCAGCCGCGCGAGCTTCGTGCCGACGGCGACGGCCTGCTCCTCCGAGGCGCCCTCCCCCGGCTCGACGGCGTAGACGACGTCCACGTCGCTGACGTAGTTGAGCTCGCGCCCCCCGCACTTGCCCATCCCGATGACGGCGAGCCGAGCGGCGCGGTGCTCCTCGCCCACGTCGCGGCGGGCGAGCGCGAGCGCCGTCTCCAGGGCGGCGCCCGCGAGGTCGGCGAGCTCGCGGCCGACGTCGCCCACGCGGCGCTCCGGGGTGCGGGCGGCCAGGTCGCG
>NZ_JABEMA010000172.1 GCF_013004605.1 Pseudokineococcus marinus | reverse complement strand
GGGGCCGGTGGGGGCGGCGGGTCAGCCGACGGACCCGCCGGGCGGGGCGACGTCGCCGACGACGACGTGCACGGGGCCCGTCAGGGCCGCCAGCGGCGCGAGGGCCGCGTGGACGGCGGCCGCGGTCTGCGCGAGGGGCGCCGCGGTGGACGCCACGACGTGGACCTCGGTGGGGCGGGAGCCGTCCCCGAGGCGGACGCCGGCCACCCGGCGGCCGGGCAGGTACGTGCCCACCTCGCCGAGCGGCCCGCCGTGGAGGTCGACGACGCCGGGCGCGGCGAGGACCGCGGCCCGGACGCGGTCGGCGTCGGTCGGCTCCTCGACGGGGGCCTCCCGGACGGGCGCCGTCCCGGGGCGCGGCTCGCCGGCGGGGGCCGCCGTCACTGGACGCGGGAGGACTTCTCCTCCCCGTCCTCGTCGTCGTCCTGGCCCGGGATGTGGATGTCGGTGACCTCGACGTTGACCTCGGTGACCTCGAGGCCCGTCATGCCCTCGACGGCGGAGATGACGTTGCGGCGGACGCCGCGGGCGACGTCGGCGATGCTGGCGCCGTACTCGGCCACGATGGTCACGTCGACGGCGGCCTGGCGCTCACCGACCTCGACGGACACGCCCTGCGACACGTTGGTCGAGGCGCCCGGGATGCGCTCGCGGATCTGGCCGAAGGCGCGCGCCGCCCCGCCGCCGAGGGCGTGGACGCCGGCGACGTCGCGGACGGCGACGCCCGCGATCTTCGACACGACCTGGTCCGCGATGGACGTCCGGCCCTGCGAGGTCGTCAGCTCCGACCCCGACCCGGAGGACGACCCGTGCTGGGCGGCCTGGCTGCTGGTCGTGGACGTCGACTGGCTCATCGTCGTTCCCTTCCGGCCCGTCCGGGCCCGGTGTGGCGGCCCGTCTCTCGAGCCGCTCGTACAAGGTTGGACGACGCCCGCACGGTGGAGCGCACGCGGCCGGTCGTGTGATCTGCGTCACATCGCAGAGGGGCTGCCGACGAGGTGCGACAGCCCTCGACGGGCGGCCGGTCGCGGTCTCCGCTACGACTCTCCCGGTGGACGCCAACGGCACGGCGCAGGGCGACGCGGCCCTCGTCGCCCTGGCGCGCGAGGGCTACAGCGGGGCCTTCGAGGAGCTGGTGCGGCGCCACCAGACCCGGGCGCACACCCTGGCGGTGCGCATGCTGGGGGACCGGCACGAGGCCGCCGACGTCGTCCAGGAGGCCTTCGTCAAGGCGTGGACGGGCCTGCCCCGCTTCGACGACCGCGCGGCGTTCTCCACGTGGCTCTACCGGATCGTCGTGCGCGAGAGCATCGACCAGCAGCGGCGGCGCGCCCGGAGACCGCTGCCGGTCGAGCAGGACGTCGACCGCCCGGCGACCGACCGGACGGACGCCCTCGTCGAGCAGCGGGTGCGCGAGGATGCGGTGAGGCGCGCGGTGCGGGCCCTGCCCGAGGACCAGCGGGCGGCGCTCGTGCTCACGGCCTTCATGGACCTCGAGCACGCCGAGGCCGCGGAGGTGCTCGAGACCACGCCCGACGCCGTCCGCGGGCGCGCCGCCCGGGCGCGCCGGGCCCTGATGCGCGAGATGGGGGAGTGGGCATGAGCGAGCACGACCCCGCGGCGGGCGGCCGCGCCGGCGGCGGCCCGGGGGCCGACGTCGAGCCGGACCTCGACCGCGACGCCCAGCCCTGCGGCACGCCGACCGACGCGCTGCTCGACGTCGCCTCCGGCGAGCCCGCGCCGCCGGACCTCGCGGACCACGCCGGCACGTGCGTGCACTGCCGGGCCGTGCTGTCCCGGGCCGAGGAGCTGTGGGAGCCGGTGCGTCAGATGGCCCGTCAGGAGGAGCCCCCGCCGCCGGACCTCGTCGCCTCCGTCATGGCCGCGGTGCGCCGGCTCGGCCGGGAGCCGCTGCACCTCGTGCTGCCGGACGAGCGGGGCACCACGCGCGTGAGCGCCGCGGTCATCGCGCGCATCGCGGAGGAGGCCGCCCGCCGTGCCGTCGGGGTCGCCGCCGTCCTGGCGCGGGACACGCGCGCCGAGCTGGTGGGCGAGCCGGAGGGCGGGGCGGAGGGCGGGGCGGGCGCGGTCGGGGTCGCCGACCGGCTGGTCGTCGTCGCCCTCGCCGTGGTGACCGACCTGAGCCGCCCCATCCCCGCCGTGGCCGACGACGTCCGCGCCCGGGTCGCCCGCGAGCTCGTCGGCCTCACCGGCCGCGGGGGCGCGCAGGTCGACATCTACGTGCACGACGTCGTCGTCGCCTGAGCGGGCGGGCTGCGGGGGGTTGACCAGGAGGTCGGACCGACTCATCCTGGACACGCTTTACAACGATGTAAGCGACCCGGAGGAACTGCCATGAGCCCTCGTGCCCGCCGTCCCGCCGTCGCCGCGCTCGCGGCCGCCGTCCTGCTGCTGCCCGCCGGCGCGGCCGCCGGCTCGGCCCCTCCGCCCGCACCGGGGGCCGAGCCGACCGTCGTGGTGGGCGGCGTGGACACCGGTGTCCCCGACCGGGTCCTCGAGAGCGGCGCGCGCGTCTCCGACGCCCTCCAGGTCGAGGGCGGCTGGGCCGACCGGGCCTCGTTCCAGCGCCACGTCGTCGCCGAGCTCTCCGACCTGCGCCGCGAGGGCGTGCTGTCCCCGCGCGAGCTCGGGGCGGTCCGGTCGGCCGCCGCCCGGTCGGACGTCGGGCGCCCCGGCAGCGAGCAGCCGCCGCGCGGAGCCCTCGCCATGACGGGGGACGTGGGCGACTACGTCCCCGGCGTCGTCGACGACCCCGTCCACGACCCGACCCTCTTCGAGGACGACGGCACCTACTACGTCTTCTCCACGGGCGCGGCCGATCCCGACGACCCCGGGGGCGTCTTCGCCCACCGCTCCCAGGGCTCTCTCGCCGGCCCGTGGGAGTCGCTCGGCGCGATCGGGCTCCCGGCCTGGACGCGGGAGTACGGCGTCGCGCACCTGTGGGCGCCGCACGTCGTCGAGCGCGACGGCGTCTTCCACCTCTACTACAGCGCCTCGTCCTTCGGCACGAACACCTCGGGCATCGGGCACGCCAGCACGCGCACGCCGGGCGACCTCGACAGCTGGGTCGACAGCGGGCCCGTCCTCACCAGCGGGCCGCGCGATCCCTACAACGCCATCGACCCGATGGTCTACGAGGACGGGCGGGGGCAGTGGCGCATGGCCTTCGGCTCCTTCTGGACGGGCATCCAGGTCGTCGACCTCGCGGGCATGACCGAGCCCGTCGGGCCGGTCGAGAACCTGGCGCGCCACCCCGAGGACCCGCCCAACCCCATCGAGAACCCCAGGTCTTCGAGCGGGGCGGGTACTGGTACCTGACCGCGGCGTGGGACTTCTGCTGCCAGGGGGTCGACAGCACGTACCGGACCGTGGTGGGGCGCTCGACCTCGCCCGACGGCCCCTTCGTCGACCGCGACGGCGTCCCGATGCGCGAGGGCGGGGGCACGGTGCTCCTCGACGACCGCGGCGACCAGGTCGGCCCCGGCGCGCTCGACGTCCTCGAGGACCGCGGCCTGCTCTACGGCGTCCACCACTACTACGACGCCGCGACCGGCGGCACGATCCGCATGCAGGTGCGCGAGGTGGAGTGGGAGGACGGCTGGCCCGTCTTCCCGGCCGGCCCCGACGAGGGCTGAGGCCCGGGGGAGGGTGGGCGAGCCCCGCTCCGAGGGGGACCGCGGGCACCGCCGCGAGGAGCGCGACGCCTCAGAGGTGGCCGGGGCCCGCCTCGGCGGGGCGGGGCCGGTCCTCGGGGTGGGCGCGCAGCGCGAGCAGGGCGACGTCGTCCTCGCCGTGCCCGCCCACGAGGTCGTCGAGGAGGGCGTCCGCGAGCTGGTCCAACGGGAGCCCCCCGTGCCGCTCGAGCGAGCGGCGGAGCGCGTCGACGCCGTCGAGCAGCGACCGGTCGCGCCGCTCGACGAGCCCGTCCGTGGACAGCAGCAGCGTGGACCCGGGCTCGAGCACCGCCTCGTGGTCGTGCCGCGGGGTACCCGTGCGCACGCCGAGCAGCAGGTCGCCGCTGCCGGGGAGCTGGTGCGCCGTGCCGTCCGGCCCGAGGAGGAGCGGGGGCAGGTGGCCCGCGCTCGACCAGCGCAGCCGGCGGACGCCCGCGGCGGCGTCGTCGGCGCCCTGCTCGACGCGAGCCAGCACGCAGGTGGCGAGGCACGGCACGTGGAGGCCGCGCATCGCCTCGTCCACCAGGGAGAGCACGTGGCTCGGGGGCTCCTGCTGCGCCCACACCATCGTCCGCAGGAGCGACCGCAGCTGGCCCATGGCCGCGGCGGCGCGCATGTCGTGGCCCACGACGTCGCCGATGACGACGTGCGTCGCCCCGTCGGGGGTGACCAGGGCGTCGTACCAGTCGCCGCCCACCTCGGCGTCCCTGGCGGCGGGCACGTAGCGGGCCACGAGCTGGAGGTGGTCGGGCTGCGGGAGCTCGGTGAGCATCGCCTCCTGCAGGAGGGTGGCCGTCGAGCGCTGCTCCGCGAGCAGCTGGGCGCGGGCGACCGCCTGACCGACGTAGCCGGCCGTGGCCGTGACGACGCCGAGGGCCGCGGCGTCGGGTCGTCCGCTGCCGGTCCAGGTGAGCGCCAGCGCGCCGAGCACCCTCCCGGCGACCTGCAGCGGGACGACCACCGTCGTCCCGCCCCCCGCGCCCGCGCCGAGGTCCGTCGCGGGGTGCTCCGCGAGCAGGGCGGTGCGGTCCTCGGCGACGACCGTCGTGCGCCCCCGCACGGCCGCGCCGACGGCGTCGCGGGCGTCGACCCGGCGCTCGAGCGGCGGGTCGGAGGGGTCGGCGTCCGGCTCCACCGCCAGGAGGCGCTGGCGGGTGCCGGCGAGGACGTGGAGGTGGGCGGAGGCGGCGCCGAGCTCCTCGCGCGCCAGCGGGGCGACGGCGCGCACGACGTCGTCGGCGGTGGACGTGCGCGCGAGGCCCTCGGAGAGGGCGAGCAGGAGGCGCGAGCGCCGCTCGGCGGCGTCGGCGAGGCGCCGGCTGCCCTCGGAGGCGCGCAGGGCCGCGTCCGCGCGCTCGCGCAGCTGGCGCAGGGCGATCTCGGAGGAGCACGAGCCGGCCAGGTCGGCCAGCACCTGGAGGTCGTCCTCGCTCCAGCGCCGCGGCACGCCGTCGACGGCGCACAGGGAGCCCACGACCACCCCGTCGGCGTCCCGCAGCGGGTGGCCGGCGTAGGCGACGACGCCCAGGTCGTCCGTGGCGAGGGACCCGGGGAGCTCCGGGAGCTCGCGGACGTCCTCGCAGGCGAAGGCCGCGCGGGTCCGCACGACGTGCTGGCACACCGAGTGGGTCAGGGGCGTGGAGCGCTCCTCCTGCCACGGCAGCGGCAGGCCGAGGGCGCCCGGGAAGGCCTGCCCGTCGCGCGTGACGAGGGAGACCAGGGCCGTGGGGACGCCGAGCTGGGTGCGCACGAGGCGGGCGTAGCGGTCGAACGACGCGTCGGCGCCCCCGGGGAGGGGGGCGCGCTCCGGGAGGCCCGCGCCGGCGTCGTCCGTCACCGGGCGATCATGCCGTGCGCCGCGGGCCCCGCGCGGCCCCGCCCCTCCCCGGACGGGCGCACCCGGGGCGGTGACGCGCCCGTCCTGTGGTACCGCCGAGGTCGTCGGGTGCCGAGGAGACGGGCATGGACGCGGGGGCAGCAGCGTCGCCGTCCGGGCACCGCGCCGGGCCGCGGCCGGTGACGACGGCGGCGGGCGCGCACGCGCTCGAGCAGGCGCTCGTGGCGAGCACGCCCGCGCTCGTCTGCGTCATCGCCGGTGACGGGCGCATCCTCCTGTTCAACCCCGCGCTCGAGCGCTCGACCGGCTGGCGGGCCGAGGAGGTCCTCGGCCGCAGCTTCTACGAGGTGCTCGCCGTGCCGCACGAGGCGGCGCTCGCCCGGGAGTTCGTCGAGGACGCCGTCCGCACCGGGGTCGCGGACGCCCAGGAGGGCGACTGGCTCGACCGGTGGGGCGGCGTGCGCCGCGTGTCGCTGCTGACGAGCGTCCTCCGCGACGAGCAGGGCCGGGCGACGGGCGTGGCCTGCGTCGGCGTCGACGTCACGGAGCAGCGCCGCGAGGAGGCGCGCCTGCGCGAGGCGGCGGCGAGCGACCCGCTGACGGGTCTGCGGAACCGGACGGCGCTGCTCGCGGCGCTCGCCGCCGAGCTGCGGTCCGGAGCCGTGGGCACCGGCGTCCTCTTCTGCGACCTCGACCGCTTCAAGGCGGCCAACGACACCCACGGCCACGACGTCGGCGACCAGCTGCTCGTCGAGGTGGCCGCGCGGCTGCGCGCCGTCACCGACGCCGACGACGTCGTCGCGCGCCTCGGCGGCGACGAGTTCGTCGTCCTCCTGCGGCGCGGGGGCGCGGGGCGGCTGTCCGCGCTGCGCGAGGCCGTCGACGCCGCGCTCGCCCGCCCCTTCGAGACGGCGCACGGCTGCGTGCTCCTCGGGGCGAGCGTCGGCGCGGCGCTCGGCGCGCCCGGCGACGACCCCGAGCGGCTGCTCGCCGCGGCGGACCGCCACATGTACGGCATCAAGAGCCGGCGCCGGGAGCGCCGTCGGGTGCCGGACCCGCGCTGACGCCCCGCCCGCCGACCACCCGCGCCGACCACCCGCGCCGACACCCGCGCCG
>NZ_JABEMA010000171.1 GCF_013004605.1 Pseudokineococcus marinus | reverse complement strand
GGTGCCGGAGCGCCGCCGCGGCGGGACGCCGCCGTTCTGGCGGCGCTGGTCCTCGAGGTGGGCCAGGCGCACGCGGCAGAGCGGGTCGTGGACCCCCGCGAGCGCCCCGGGGTGCACGTCGGGCCAGCGGCGCGCGTACTCCTCGGCGCAGGAGCAGGTCGTGGCGGCGGTCGCCCGGCTCACCGGACCACCGCCGCGGCCCCGGCACGCCCCTGCGCCCGGGCCACGAGGCCGGCGGCGACGACCCTCAGCTTGGTGTTCGTGCGCTGGCTCTCCGTCGCGAGGAGGGCGAACGCCTCGTCGGCGTCCACCTCGTGCACGACCATGAGCACGCCCTTGGCCTGCTCGATGACGGCCCGCGAGCGCATCGCCTCGTGCAGCTGCTCGACCAGCCGCACGGCCGCGGCGTGGAGGAGGGCGCCCTCCAACCCCACGGCGGCGTGCGCCGCGAAGGCCCGGCTCCGCGGGATCCGTCCGTCGCGCAGGAGGCCGCCGTCCCGGCCGCACAGCGTGATCGTGCCGACGGGGCGGTCCTCGACCCGCAGCCCCAGGACGGCGAGGGACCGCAGGCCCTGGCGGCGGGCGGTGCGCAGGAGCGCCGGGTGGTGGTCGAGGGCGCCGGGCGCGGGGTCGTCGAGGTCCGCGCACAGGACCCGCCCGGAGGCCGAGGCCTCGAGCGCCGGCCCCCAGCCCGGCTCGAACTGCCGCTCGTCGAGGGCCGCGGCCTCGGCCGAGGTGGACGCCGCTGCCGCCAGCCGGCCGTCCTCGACGAGCTGGACGGTCACCCCCGCGGTGCCGGGCGCCACCCGGGCGGCGAGGTCGGCCACCCGCCGCGCGTAGCGCCCGAGGGGCTGGCCGGTGCTCGTGCGCGCCAGCGCGCTGAGGTGCGCGCCCAGGTCGGCGCTGGCGCCGTGCACGCGTCCGCCGACGGTGGTGGGCGGGGCGCCGGCGGTGCCGGCGCAGGGGTCGATGAGGTGGATGGTCACGGTCGTGCTCCTCGCTCGACCGCCGCGGGCTCAGGGCGGCGGCTGCTCGGCCGCGCGGCCCCTGGCCTGCGCGGACCGGTGGCCGCTGCGTCCTCAACACGGGCCCGCCCACCGCCCGGCGCTCGCCGGACCGGTGTCGGCCACCCCCACCGATGTGCCCGAGGGTAGTCGTCCGGGACGCCCCGTGTCTGCCGGAGCGGCGCTCCGCCGGATCGCGGTCAGCCGCCGACGTCGCCGGTGGCCGTGAGCGCCTCCGCGACGTCGACGAGCTTGCGGTTGGCGTCCTGCGAGGCGCGGACGAGGAGGTCGAAGGCCTGCTGGGACGTCACCTTGTGCCGCTCCATGAGGACGCCCTTCGCCTGGCCGATGAGGTCGCGGTTGGCCAGGGCGCGGCGGACCCCCTGCAGGTGCAGGGCGTCCGCGACGGCGATGGCCGCGTGGCTCGCCAGGAGAAGGCCGACCTGCTCGGACTCGTCGTCGAAGGCACGGGGCCGCCGCGACACGAGGTTGAGCGCCCCGAGGTCGTCCCCCTCGACGAAGAGCTGCAGGCACAGGCACGAGCGGACGCCCGTGTCCGCCGCCCGGACGGCGAGGTCCGGCCAGCGCTCGTCCGCGGACAGGTCGTCGACGCGCACGGTGAGGTGCTCGAAGGCCGAGTCCAGGCACGGTCCCTGGCCCGTCGCGACCTGCAGGTGGTCGAAGGTGCGCGGCAGGTCGCTGGACACGCCCTCGCTGGTGATCCTCCGGCGCCCCTGCACGAGGCTCACGGAGCCGTCCTCGGCCCCCGGCACGAGGGCCACGGCGGCCCGCACGGTGCGCGTCATGACGTCCGGGCGCTCGACGGCGCGCTGGAGGTCGCGCGCCATCTCCGCCAGCCGGACGGCGAGGTCCTGCTGGACCGCCACGGCACCGGTGTTCTGCGACGACGGCCGCCCGCGACCGGTCACCCCACGACCTCCCCCTGCCGGACGCGCGCGACGACCTCCCCCGCCATGTCGCGCAGCTTGCGGTTGGCGTCCTGGCTGGCGCGGGAGAGCCGGGCGAAGGCCTCGTCGGCATCCACCCCGTGCACGGCCATGAGCACGCCCTTGGCCTGCTCGATGACGGCCCGCGAGCGCATCGCCTCCTGCAGCTGGTCCGCGAGCCGCGCGGTCGAGCCGTAGAGCGAGGCGTTGGCCAGCGCGACGGCCGCGTAGGACGCGAAGGTGCGCGCCAGCACGAGGGTCTCCTCGTCGAGGTCGCCGCTGGCGCTGTAGAGGTTGAGGGCGCCGACGACGCGGTGGGGCACGGGCATGCCGACCGAGGCGGCGCAGCGCACCCCGAGGCGGGCGGCCGCGCGTGCGAAGGCGGGGTAGACGTCGTCGGCGGCGACGTCGACGCGGATGGTGTCGCCGGACTGCGCCGCGTCGAGGCAGGGCCCGAAGCCGACCTCGTACTGGCGCTCGTCGAGCTGCGCGGCGACGGTCGTGGTGAAGGCGGCGGAGCGGGCGCGACCGTCCTCGACGAGGGTGACCGAGAGGCCGTCGACCCCGGGGAGCGTGCCCGCGGCGAGCTCCGCGACCCGCTGGAGGTACTGGCCGAGGGGCTGGTCGAGCATGAGGCGGCCCAGCTCGGCGAAGGCGCCCTCGATCCCGGGCGGGGTCGAAGGGGCGTGGGCCGGCGTCTCGGCGCCGGCGGAGGACGTGGGCATGGACTGCTCCTGGAGCCCCACCACCCGCGGGTGGTGGCACGACCGCGGACCGCCCGAGGGCGACCTGCGGGCCGGGGGGCTGGGTCATCAACCCGACCGCCGAGACCCCGACGGCTGGACCGGCCGCGCCCCAGCCTAGGGGCGGAGCGCGCCCGCAGCGACGTCGACGACCGCCCCAGGGGTCCGCGCCGTCCTCACGGCGCGGGGAGGTCGGCGCTCAACGGCGTGCGCCGCGGCTCGCCCGTCTCCAGGAACCGCTCGTGCAGCGCCGCGGCGACGACGTCGTGCTCGTGGTCCCCGCGCTCCGCCGTCGTCCCGACCATGCGCCGCAGCAGCGCCGGGGTCACGTCGTCCCCGAGCGCCGTGCACCGCCCCGCGAGCTCCTCGACCGTGAGCCCGCTGAGCGCGAGCCCCTCCGCCAGTGCCTCTCTCGACCGTCGCGCGTCGACCACGCGCACCTCCTGCTCCTCACGGGTCCGCACCCCGGGGGCTGGAGCAGGAGGCCCCAGACAACCCGACGCGGGTGCTCAGCGCGACCCGAGGAGCGCCGCCGGGGCACCTGGGCGTCGGGACCAGTGCTCCTCAGCGCTCGCGGGCCGCCCAGAGCAGGCCGCGCTCGACGATCGTGCGCACGGCGGGCTGCCGCAGGACGTCCGGGTCGTGACCCGGGGTGCAGACGAACACGCGCCCGTCGCCCCACTGCCGGGTCCACACGGCGGGGGAGGTGACCGGGCGGTGCCACTCGTCCCACGGGCGCACGGCCTGCGTCGTCGTCGCCAGGACGTCGCAGTAGTCGTCGGTGAGCACCCAGTACTGCTCGGTGACGAGGTCGAAGTCCTCGATCCCCGCGGTGACGGGGTGGTCGGCCGCGGCCGGGAGCATCTCGACCCGGTAGGGCACGTAGTTGTCCTGCGGCCCGCCCTGCCGCTCCTCCGGGGCCTTGCCCGGGTGGCAGGCGAACTGGCCGCCGACGAGCTGCAGGTAGTCCGAGGACGCGCGGTAGGAGTCGGCGATGCCGCCGTGCCAGCCGGCGAAGCCGGTGCCGCGCGCGACGGCGGCCCGCAGCCCCGCGAGCTCGTCCGCCTCGATGCTCGTCATCGTCATGCACTGGAGGACGAGGTCGACGCCGGCCATGTAGTCGGCCTCGGCGTACACGGCGGTGGAGTCCTCGACCACGCGGACGTCGAAGCCGTGCTCGCGCAGGTGGGGGACGAAGAGGTCGGTGGCCTCGACGGGGTGGTGCCCGTCCCAGCCGCCGCGGACGACGAGGGCGCTGCGCTCAGCCACGGGGGCCTCCCCCCGTCGTGGCGCCGGCCAGCTCGACGAGGCCCTCCACGGGCGCCGGGCGCTCGCAGGTCGTGGTCGTCGCGACGGGCGCGCCGGACGCCGCGGCCTCCTCGAGGCGGGCCATGACGTCGACGACGTGCAGCGCCACCTCGGCGCTCGCGCGGTGGGCAGCGCCGGTGCGGCGGGCGAGCGCGAGGTCGGCGAGGCCGTAGCCGCGCCCCGCGCCCAGGTAGCCGGCCCGCGGGGGCACCTCCTCCCACACGGCGCCCCGCAGCGGCTGGCGCGCCGCCCGGGCGACCTCGACGACCCCGTCGAAGTGGTTGGGGTCGGGGACGGAGAGCGAGCCCTCGGTCCCGTGGACCTCGATCGGCGGGGTGCGGGACGCCCAGGCGTCGAAGCTCATGACGAGGGTCGTCAGGGCGCCGGAGGCGTGCTCGAGCACGCCGGTGACGTGGGTGTCGGTCGTGACGCCGACGCGCTCGCCCTCGCGCGGGCCGGACCCGATGACGCGCTCGTCGCGGGGGCGCGCGCTCAGGCCGGTGACGCGGACGACGGGGCCGAGGAGGTGCACGAGCGCCGTCAGGTAGTACGGCCCCATGTCCTGCAGCGGGCCGCCGCCCGGCTGGTAGTAGAAGTCGGGGTTCGGGTGCCAGCGCTCGTGGCCGGCCGTCGTCATCGTCGCCGTCGCGGCGTGGGGGACCCCGATCTCCCCGGCGTCGACGAGCGCCCGCGCCGTCTGGACGCCGGTGCCGAGCACCGTGTCGGGCGCGCAGCCGACGCGGCGGCCGGCGCGGCGGGCGGCCTCGACGACGGCGAGGGCGAGGGCGGACGTCGTGGCCAGCGGCTTCTCGCCGTAGACGTCCTTCCCGGCGGCCAGCGCCTGCAGGGCGACGTCCGCGTGGCCGGCGGGGAGCGTGAGGCCGAGGACGACGTCGACGTCGTCGGCGGCCAGCAGGCCCGGCACGTCGAGCGCCCGGGCGCCGTCGTGCTCGGCCGCCAGGGCCTCGGCGCGCTCGGGGACGGCGTCCGCGACGGCGGTCACCCGCAGCTGGGGCAGCCGCTGCACGGCGAGGGAGTACTGGGCGCTGATGACGCCGGCGCCGACGACGCCGACGCGGAGCGGGCCCCGGTCGTCCGGGGCGTCCCCGGTGCTCCTGCTCGTCTCCGGGGCGGGGTGGGCGGTGGTGGCGGTCGGGGGGTGCTGGTCGGTCATCCCGGTCCTCTCGCGCGGCGCGCCTGCGCGCCTGCGTGCGGCCGTCGCACGTCGTCGAGGACCCATCCTGGGGGAGCGACGCGGTGCGGCGCTCCCCCAGGGGTGGTCCGGTCGTCCTGCGGTGGGCGAGCCTCCCGCCGACGAGGCCCTCCGGGGCCTCAGGCGACCGAGCGGCTGGGCTCCCGCTCGGTGCGGGCCACCCGGAGCCGGACGCGGGGGCGCAGGTCGTCCCGGCCGCCGGCCCGGTGCAGCTCGGCCGCGGCGTCGTCGGACCCGCGCGCCACGACCCGCAGGTCGGCCCACGGCTCCACGACGGCGCGCACCTCGGCGACGAGCCGGCCCCGCTCCTCGACGACGCTCCCGCGGGCGGAGCGGACGCCGTGCGCCTGCTCGACCCGGGCGGCGAGGGCGTCGGCGAGGGCGTCGGCCGGCACCCGCAGGTGCGGCGGCCGGACGCCGTCGAGGCGCGCGCCGAGGTCGCGCAGCGCCGCGGCGCCACGGGCGCGCACGTCCTCGACGATCGGGCGGACGACCTCGAGGGCCGACTCGACGTCCTGCTCGGCGCGGGGCAGCGTGCCGCGCAGCTCGCGCGCGTCCAGGGCGCGGCCGCGCAGGTCCAGGCGACGGATCACCGCTCGATGGTAGGGGGCGGCGCCACCGCGCCCTCGCGCGTCGTCGGCGCGCCCCGGGGGCCCGCCCCGGGGCACGGCCTCCCTCCGCGCCGCGCGGGGCGCGCCGTACGCTCGCGCGGTGCAGCCGCTCCCGCTGTTCCCGCTCCCGTCGGTGCTGGTGCCCGGCCTGGTGCTGCCGCTCAACGTCTTCGAGCCGCGCTACCGCGCCCTCGCCCGCCACCTGCTCGACACGCCGCCCGAGCGCCGGGTCTTCGGCGTCGTCGCCCTGCGCCCGGGCCGGGACGTGCGGCAGGGCGCGGACGCCGTCCACGAGGTCGGCTGCACCGCGGTGGTCCGCGACATCACCGAGCTCGACGACGGCCGCTTCGAGATGGTCACCAGCGGTGCCCTGCGCTTCCGCCTCCACGGCCTCGACGACACCGCCGGCACCCCCTGGGCCACGGGCCTCGTGACACCGCTCGAGGACCCCGAGGGCGACCCCGACGAGGCGGCCGCGCTGGGCGTGCGCGTCGCCGCCGCCTTCGCCGCCTACCGGGCGCGCCTCGGCGGCGCCGAGGACGCGGTGGGGGTCACGTCGCCGCGCGTCCTGTCCCACCTCGTCACCGCCGGGATGGTCCTGCCGCTGCCCGAGCGCCAGGCCCTGCTCGAGCAGCCGGACGCCGTCGCCCGGCTGCGCGCCCAGCTGCGCCTGCTCGCCCGCGAGGAGGCGCTGCTCGACGCGACGGGCGCGCTGCCCCAGACCGGTCCCGACCTGTCCTTCGCCACGCCCAACTGACCCCGCCCCGCGCCCCGGACCCCCACGGCGCCGGGCGCGCCGCCCGCAGGACGGAGGAGAGCCGTGGCCCGCCGGACCCCCGCCCCGACCGCCGCCGTGCGGGCCCTCGTCGCCGACGGCGCCC
>NZ_JABEMA010000170.1 GCF_013004605.1 Pseudokineococcus marinus | reverse complement strand
GAGGGCACCGACCGCCAGGTCCGCGGCCGCCTGCTGGCCGTGCTGCGCGACGCCGAGGGCGCCGTGGGCGCCGACGACCTCGCCGCGGCCTGGCCGCAGGAGGAGCAGCGCGAGCGCTGCCTCGCCTCGCTGCTCGACGACGGCCTCGTCGTCCCGGCCCCCGGCGACGCCTACGCGCTGCCCGGCGCCCCCGTGGCGGGCTCCTCGGCGACGGGTCCCCCGTCGACCGGTCCGGCCCCGGACGCGGCGCCGCGCGCCGCGTCGAGCGCACGGGCCGACTCCTCGAGGTAGCGGATCATGCGGGTGTTGCCGAGCGTGTTGGGCTTCACCCGGGCGAGGTCCAGGAACTCGGCGACGCCGTCGTCGTGCGAGCGCAGCAGCTCGGCGAAGACCTCGGGCGCCACGGGGGTGCCCTCGATCTCCTCGAAGCCGTGCGCGGCGAAGAAGCGGGTCTCGAAGGTGAGGCAGAAGACGCGGGCGACGCCCACGTCCCGGGCCCGCCGCAGCAGCTCGGCGAGGACGAGCCCGCCGACGCCGGCGCCACGCGCGTCGTCCGCGACGGCGAGGGTGCGGACCTCGGCGAGGTCCTCCCAGAAGACGTGCAGGGCCCCGCAGCCGACGACGCGCCCGTCGAGCTCGGCCACGACGAGCTCGGGCAGGCCCTCGTAGTAGGCGACGGCCTCCTTGGCCACGAGCACCCGGCGCTCGGCGAGCGGCGCCGTGAGCGCGCGCACGGCACGGACGTCGGAGGTCCGGGCCGGGCGGACGAGGACGGCGCTGGAAGTGGGGCTCGAGCCCTCGGGCGGCGTCACTCGTGCCGGCGCCAGACGACGGCGTCCGCCGCCGCCTGGTCCACCGTGCGCAGGCGCGTCGTCAGCAGGTCCTCGACGCGGGAGAGCTCCTCGCTGTCGGGGGCGGTGCAGTCGACGACGACCGTCTCCGCGCCCGCCTGGAGGTGCGCCGACCCCACCGGGCCGTCCCCGACGGGTGAGGCGGGGGGCGGGAAGACGAGCGTCGTCCGGTCCTCGTTCGAGGCCACCTCCGCCGCGCCGTGCAGCGCCTGGACGAGCCGCTGCACGAGGACGTCCGGCGCGAGGGGGCTGGAGGAGGAGATGGTCGTCTGCGAGGTCGTGCCCATGGGCCGACCGTAGTGCGACCCCCGGGCCACCGCCCGGCGCCCGTGGCCTCCCGCGCAGCGCCGCCCCGGACCCCCGCGCGCAGCGCGCCCCGGACCCCGCGCGCAGCGCCGCCCCGGACACGTCCTGCGGTCCGGGGCGGCGCCGTGCGAGCGGGAGCGGTCAGCCGCGGCGGCTGTCGCGCCAGGACGTGTACGCGCCCTGCATCTGCGGGTTGAGCTGCCCGAGCTCGACGAGGCGCGCCTGGCTGAAGGCCGACCCCCGCAGCCGCAGGACGTCGAAGCCCTGCTGGATGTCGTTGGAGTAGATGCGGCCGTCGTAGAAGTACGCCGACCACGAGCCACCGGTGACCGACGTCTCGGTCGACAGCGGACCACGGTCGAACCAGGCCACCTCGCGGGGCTCCGACGAGTCGGTGAAGTCGAAGACCGAGATCCCGCCCTGGTACCAGGCCTGGACCATGACGTCGCGACCCTCGACCGGCAGGAGCGAGCCGTTGTGGGCGACGCAGTTCTCCGTCGGCGTCTGGTGGCGCGGGATCTTGTAGTAGCTCGCGAACTCGAGCTCGCCGTCCACGAGGTCGTAGATGGCGTTGGCGCCCCGCTCCGGCCCGATCTCCGCCGTGCACGTCGGCGCCCCGCCGCCGCCGAGCTCGTCGGTGAAGACGACCTTCGTGCCGTCGTTGTTGAAGGTCGCCGAGTGCCAGAAGGCGAAGTTCTCGTCCTGCACCCGCTCGGTGACGACGGGCGCCCGCGGGTCCGAGATGTCGAAGATGACGCCGTCGCCCATGCAGGCGCCGGCGGCGATGTCGAGCTCGACGAAGGAGGTGATGTCGTGGCACCCGCTCGTCGGGCGCCGGACCGTGCCCTCGACGCCCGCGAAGCCGCCGTCGGGGAAGACCACCGGGACGTCGACGACGGCGGCGTCCTCCATGGCGTCCAGCGGGATGTCGACGATCGAGATGGCGTCGTGCGGGGGCTGGCAGTTGGGCGCCGCGGCGCTGGGCCCGTAGCTGCTGACGTAGACGAGCAGCGAGCCGCTCTCCTCGTCGGGCACGAGCGTGTTGGTGTGCGAGCCGCACGTCGTCTTGACGGCGGCCACGTACTCCGGCGCCAGCGGGTCGCTGATGTCGAAGATCTTCAGGCCCTCCCAGACGTCGGCCGAGGCCGCCGGGACGGAGGTCGACTCGCAGGAGGCGTCGCTGCGCACGGAGTCGGTCGAGAGGACGAGGACGTCGCCGTAGACGGAGACGTCGTTCTGCGAGCCCAGGCAGGTCACCTGGGTGACGAGCTCCGGGGCGTCCGGGCGGGAGAGGTCGTAGACGGCGAAGCCGTTGTAGTTGCCCGCGTAGGCGTACTGCCCCTGGAAGGCGAGGTCGCTGTTGAGCGCGCTCGCCGAGGCGAAGCTGCCCTGCTTGGGGACGTTGGCCGTCAGGCGCAGGTTGGCGCTGGACGCCGTCTCCCCCACCCCGGTGGGCGCCTCGCCCGCCGGCACCGACGGCGCCGCCGGCGCCTGGTCGGGCGCGGCCAGGGCCGTGGCCGCCGACCCGGCGACGAGGGCCGCCGCGGCCGCCCCGGCCACCACCGCCCGCCCGGCCACCGACCCGACCGCATGCCCCGCCGTGAGCCCCGCCGCGCGCCCGGGGCCTCCTCGTCGCCTTGTGCTCGTGCGCCTCGCTGCCATGCCGGCCTCGCCCTCCCGACCCTCGCCCGGGTCGCTCTCCGACGGGCGCACCCCTCACGCCGCGTCACTCCTGACCACCAGGAGTGGGCGAGCATGCCACCAGAGACGGACATCGTGGGAGGATCCGTCGCAACTCGGCGGGACGACGACGCCCCGCGGACACCGCCCACCTCGAGAGCCCCGGAGGGTCCCGTGCTCGCACCCGACGCTGCCCGCCGTCGCCGGCGCGCCGCCCTCGCAGCCGCGGCCCTCGCCGTCGCCCTGGGCGCGCCAGCCTGCAGCGCCGCCGAGGAGACCGCCCCGGCGCCGTACGCGCCGCCCACGGCGGAGGCCTCCGTGCCGGTCCTGCAGCCCGGGCTGCCCGGGGAGCCGGCGCGGACGGTCGCGCCGGAGGACGCGGCACCGCCGACCGACGGCGACCGCTACGACGCGGCCGACGTCGCCTTCGTGCAGGGGATGGTGACCCACCACCGCCAGGCCGTGGAGATGAGCGGCCTGGCCCCCGGACGCGCCGGGGACCCCGGCGTCGCCGCCCTCGCCGAGCGCATCCGCCTCGGCCAGGCGCCCGAGGTCGACGTCATGGTGGCCTGGCTCGAGCGGCGCGGCGAGGAGGTGCCGCCGGAGCGCTCCTGGCTCAGCGGTCGGGGCGAGGTCACCGGCGGGGGCGAGGACGCCCACGCCGACCACCACGGCGGCGGTGCCGACGGAGGCGCCGGCATGGCGAGCGCCGCGGAGGTCCGGGCGCTGGCCGCCGCGGACGGCGACGCCTTCGACGCCCTCTTCGTCGACCTCATGGTCCGTCACCACCGCGGGGCGCTCGCGATGGTCGACGAGCACGCCGCCGGCGGGGTCGACCTGCAGGTGCGGGAGATGGCCGACGAGATGACGGCGGTCCAGACCGCGGAGATCGCCCACCTCGAGGGCCTGCGCCCGACCTGAGACCCCGCGCGCGCACGCCGGAGCCGGGGGGACGTCGGGCCCCGGGCCCGGACGCGCCGGAGGGCGGGACGCGCGCGGCGTCCCGCCCTCCGGCGGCGGTGCGGTACCGGGCGCCCGAGGAGTCCTCGGGCGCCCGGTACGGGTCACTCGGTGCTGGCGGCCTCGACCACCGGCGCGTCGGGGACCTCGCCCTTCGGCGAGCCCGCGAAGGTCAGCGTCGCCGCCGCCCCCTCGCCCTCGGCGTCCACGAGGATGATCTCGCCCGAGGCGATCTCCCCGTAGAGGATCTTCTCGGACAGGACGTCCTCGATGTCGCGCTGGATGGTGCGGCGCAGCGGCCGGGCCCCCAGCACGGGGTCGTAGCCGCGGGTGGCGAGCAGCTGCTTCGCCGCCGGGGTGAGCTCGATGGCCATGTCCTGGTCGCGCAGCCGCGCGTCCAGCCGGGCCAGCATGAGGTCGACGATCTGGATGATCTCGTCCTGCGTGAGCTGCGGGAAGACGACGGTGTCGTCGACGCGGTTGAGGAACTCGGGCCGGAAGTGCTGCTTGAGCTCCTCCCCCACCTTGCGCTTCATCCGGTCGTAGTCGGTGGACAGGTCGCCGCCGGCCTGGAAGCCCATCTGCAGGCCCTTGGCGATGTCCCTCGTGCCGAGGTTCGTCGTCATGATGATCACGGTGTTCTTGAAGTCCACCGTGCGGCCCTGGCTGTCGGTGAGGCGGCCGTCCTCGAGGATCTGCAGCAGCGAGTTGAAGATGTCGGCGTGCGCCTTCTCCACCTCGTCGAAGAGGACGACGGAGAAGGGACGACGACGGACCTTCTCGGTGAGCTGGCCGCCCTCCTCGTAGCCCACGTACCCGGGGGGCGAGCCGAAGAGCCGCGAGACGGTGTGCTTCTCGGAGAACTCGCTCATGTCGAGCTGGATGAGCGCGTCCTCGTCGCCGAAGAGGAACTCCGCGAGGGCCTTGGCGAGCTCGGTCTTCCCGACGCCCGTGGGGCCGGCGAAGATGAAGGAGCCACCCGGGCGCTTGGGGTCCTTGAGGCCGGCGCGGGTGCGCCGGATCGCCTGGGAGAGCGCCTTGATGGCGTCCTCCTGGCCGATGACCCGCTTGTGGAGCTCGTCCTCCATGTGGAGCAGCCGGCTGGACTCCTCCTCGGTGAGCTTGACGATCGGGATGCCCGTGGCGATGGCCAGCACCTCGGCGACGAGCTCCTCGT
This sequence comes from Pseudokineococcus marinus, assembly GCF_013004605.1. Classification (GTDB taxonomy): domain Bacteria; phylum Actinomycetota; class Actinomycetes; order Actinomycetales; family Quadrisphaeraceae; genus Pseudokineococcus; species Pseudokineococcus marinus. The sequence goes on along the minus strand of NZ_JABEMA010000170.1, from coordinate 1,788 downwards.
CCACCTCGGCGACGACGTCCATGTCACCGGCCTTCCACTGCTTCTCCCGCTCGGCGCGGGCGGCGAGCAGCTTCTTCTCGTCGTCGCGCAGGGACGCGGCCTTCTCGAAGTCCTGCGCGTCGATCGCGGACTCCTTCTCCCGGCGGACGCCCGCGATCTTCTCGTCGAAGTCGCGCAGGTCCGGCGGCGCCGTCATCCGGCGGATGCGCAGGCGCGCGCCCGCCTCGTCGATGAGGTCGATGGCCTTGTCCGGCAGGAAGCGGTCGTTGACGTAGCGGTCGGCGAGGTTCGCCGCCGCGACGAGCGCGCCGTCGGTGATGGAGACCCGGTGGTGGGCCTCGTAGCGGTCCCGCAGGCCCTTGAGGATCTCGATGGCCTGCGACAGCGTCGGCTCGGCCACCTGGATCGGCTGGAAGCGGCGCTCGAGCGCCGAGTCCTTCTCGATGTGCTTGCGGTACTCGTCGAGGGTCGTGGCGCCGATGGTCTGCAGCTCGCCGCGCGCCAGCATCGGCTTGAGGATGCTCGCCGCGTCGATGGCGCCCTCGGCCGCGCCAGCCCCGACGAGGGTGTGGATCTCGTCGATGAACAGGACGATGTCGCCGCGGGTGCGGATCTCCTTGAGCACCTTCTTGAGGCGCTCCTCGAAGTCACCGCGGTAGCGGCTGCCCGCGACGAGGGCCCCGAGGTCCAGCGTGTAGAGCTGCTTGTCCTTGAGGGTCTCCGGCACCTCGCCCTTGTGGACGGCCTGCGCCAGGCCCTCCACGACGGCGGTCTTGCCGACGCCAGGCTCGCCGATGAGGACGGGGTTGTTCTTCGTGCGGCGCGACAGCACCTGCATGACGCGCTCGATCTCCTTGGCGCGCCCGATGACGGGGTCGAGCTTGCCCTCGCGCGCCGCCTGCGTGAGGTTGCGCCCGAACTGGTCGAGGACCAGCGAGCCCGACGGCGTGCCCTCGGCGGGGCCGCCGGCCGCGGCCGGCTCCTTGCCCTGGTAGCCGGACAGCAGCTGCAGCACCTGCTGGCGGACGCGGTTGAGGTCGGCGCCCAGCTTCACGAGGACCTGGGCGGCGACGCCCTCGCCCTCGCGGATGAGGCCGAGCAGGATGTGCTCGGTGCCGATGTAGTTGTGGCCCAGCTGCAGCGCCTCGCGCAGGCTCAGCTCGAGGACCTTCTTGGCGCGCGGCGTGAAGGGGATGTGGCCGGAGGGGGCCTGCTGGCCCTGGCCGATGATCTCCTGCACCTGCTCGCGGACGGAGTCCAGCGAGATGCCCAGCGACTCGAGGGCCTTGGCGGCGACGCCTTCGCCCTCGTGGATGAGGCCCAGGAGGATGTGCTCGGTGCCGATGTAGTTGTGGTTGAGCATCCGGGCCTCTTCCTGGGCCAGGACGACGACTCGACGAGCTCGGTCGGTGAACCTCTCGAACATGCAGCGCTCCTCGCGGACGATCTGGCGGCGGAGGGCGGTCCCCCTGCGAGTCGCTCGATGCTATCCCCGCAGCCCCCGCGGCGGTCGGCCACTCCGGTCGACCACCTGGGCGGGGCGCCCGCCCCGGACGGGCGCCCTCCTGCCGATGTGCCCAACGCCCCGCGGAGCCGGGGGTGTTCCTCCGCCGGCGTTCGCCGACGGCGGACGGGCGCGCTGGCCCGGACGGGTGACCTCAGCGGGCGTCGCCGTAGCGGCCCGTGAAGGCGAGCCAGAGCCCGCCGTTGCTGTTGTCGAAGGAGGCCAGCAGCGCCAGGATCGAGATCCCGAGGATGCCGTCGAGCCCCACCACCGAGCCGAGCGCG
>NZ_JABEMA010000017.1 GCF_013004605.1 Pseudokineococcus marinus | reverse complement strand
CCCATGGCGCGGTCGGCGAGGCGGGCGGCGAGCGCGTCGAGCGCCAGCGGCTCGGCCACCGGGGTGCGGTGGCCGGGCGCCGCACCGGCAGGTCGTCGGGCCACGGGTCCTCCGTCTCCGCGGGCGTCGTCACCGCCGTCGGGCCCGGGCGACGCGGTGCGCCGCCCGGGCCGGTCGCTCAGAGGTGGCTCTTGACCTCGGCGAGCGAGGGGTTGGTGGCCGTCGAGCCGTCGGCGAAGAGCAGCGTCGGGACGGTCTGGTTGCCGCCGTTGACGGACGCGACGAACTCCGCCGTGCCGGGCGTCTCCTCGATGTTGACCTCGGAGTAGGAGATGCCCTCGCGGTCCATCTGCCGCTTGAGGTTGCGGCAGTACCCGCACCAGCTCGTGGTGAACATCGTGACGGCCCCCTCGGCGGGGCGGTGCTCGGTGCTCGCGCTCATCAGCTCTCCTCGGTCTGCACGGGGCCGCCTGGCACCCGCTCGGTCTGCGGACGTCGGTGGCGCGCGGAGCCCCTGGGCCCCGCCGTCCACCGTCGCGCGGTGCAACGCGGCGGACGGCGCGCGTCATCCACGGCCGGAGCCCGTCGGCCGCGGCGGGCGCCCGTCGTCCACCGCGGGCAGCGGGGCGGCGGACGCCGTCGGCGGGCGGTGCGAGCATGGGCCCCGCCATGACGACGCCCGCCGCCCTCCGCCCCGCCGGTGACCCCGACGCGGTCCTCGAGGCCCTCGACCCCGAGCAGCGGGAGGTCGCCCGCGCCCTGCAGGGCCCGGTCCGCGTGCTCGCCGGCGCGGGCACCGGCAAGACGCGCGCCCTCACCCACCGCATCGCGCACGGCGCGCTCGCGGGCGCCTGGCAGCCCACCCAGGTGCTGGCCGTCACGTTCACCGCGCGCGCCGCGGCGGAGATGCGCACGCGCCTGCGCGACCTCGGCGTCCCGGGGGTGCAGGCCCGCACCTTCCACGCGGCGGCGCTGCGCCAGCTGCAGTACTTCTGGCCGCAGGCCGTCGGCGGCGCGCTGCCGCCCCTCGTCGAGCACAAGGCGCAGCTCGTGGCCCAGGCGGCCTCCCGGCTGCGCCTGCGCGTCGACCGCGCCGCCGTCCGCGACCTGTCGGCCGAGGTCGAGTGGGCCAAGGTCGGGATGCTCACGCCCGACGCCTACGTCGAGGAGGCGCGCCGGCGCGGCCGCTCGGCGCCCGCCGGGCTCGACCACCTCGCGGCCGCCCGGGTGCTGCGCGGCTACGAGGAGGTCAAGACCGACCGCGGCGTCATCGACTTCGAGGACGTGCTGCTGCTCACCGTCGGCATCCTCGAGGAGCGCGAGGACGTCGCCCGGACGGTCCGGTCGCAGTACCGCCACCTCGTCGTGGACGAGTACCAGGACGTCAGCGGCCTGCAGCAGCGCCTCCTCGAGCTGTGGCTCGGCGAGCGCGACGACGTCTGCGTCGTCGGCGACGCCAGCCAGACCATCTACTCCTTCGCCGGCGCCGACCCCCGCCACCTCCTCGACTTCGACCAGCGCCACCCCGGCACGCGGACGGTGCGCCTCGTCCGGGACTACCGCTCCACCCCGCAGGTCGTCGGGCTGGCCAACGGCCTCCTCGACCGCGCCCCGCGCGCGGCCACGCGGGCCCGCGTCGAGCTCGTCGCCCAGCGCCCGCCCGGCCCCGCGCCGGAGTTCTGGGAGAACGCCGACGACGACGCCGAGGCCGCCCGCGTGGCGTCCTGGGTGGCCGACCGGATCGCCGAGGGCCACGCGGCCAGCGAGATCGCCGTCCTCTTCCGCACCAACAGCCAGTCCGAGCCGCTGGAGCAGGCGCTGTCCGCGCGCGGCGTCGGCTACCTGCTGCGCGGCGGCGAGCGCTTCTTCGCCCGCAAGGAGGTCCGCGACGCCGTCCTCCTGCTCCGCGGGGCCGCGCGCTCGGACGACGGAGAGCAGCCCCTCGGCGCGCTCGTGCGCGACGTGCTGTCGGGAGCCGGCTGGTCCGAGCAGGCTCCCGCGGGGTCCGGCGCCGTCCGCGAGCGGTGGGAGTCGCTGCAGGCGCTCGTCGCGCTCGCCGACGACGTCGCGGCGACCCGGCCGGAGGACCGGCTGCCGCAGCTCGTCGCCGAGCTCGACGAGCGGGCGCAGGCCCAGCACGCGCCGGTCGTCGAGGGCGTCACGCTGGCGTCCCTCCACGCCGCCAAGGGCCTGGAGTGGGACGCCGTCGTCCTCGTGGGCCTCTCGGAGGGGCTCGTGCCCATCTCCTTCGCGGCCGACGACGCCGACGCCGTCGAGGAGGAGCGACGGCTCCTCTACGTCGGCGTCACCCGCGCCCGCGAGCGCCTCGTGTGCTCGTGGACCCTCTCCCGGACGCCGGGCGGCCGCGCCTCGCGCAAGCCGTCGCGCTTCCTCGACGGGCTGCGGCCCGCGTCGGGCTCGGACTCGGCGGTCGGTCGGGCGGGCGGTGGCGGCCGCGGCGGCCGGTCGGGGCGCCGGGGGGCGACCCTCAGCCGCTGCCGGACGTGCGGCGAGCCGCTGACGACGGCGGCCGCCCGCAAGACGGGGCGCTGCGAGGACTGCCCGCCGACCTACGACGAGGGCGTCTTCGAGGCGCTGCGCGAGTGGCGCTCGCGCACGGCGGCCGAGGCGAAGGTGCCGGCCTACGTCGTCTTCACCGACGCGACGCTCGTCGCCGTCGCGGAGGCGCGCCCCGCCGACGCCGCCGGGCTGGCGGCCATCGCCGGCATCGGCCCGGCGAAGCTGGACAAGTACGGCGAGAGCGTCCTCGCCGTCCTCGCCGCCGGCGCCTGACCCTCCGCTCCACGGGCGCTCGTCCGCCCCGCCGGACGGCCCCGGCGGGCTGACGCCGGACCTCTCGGCGGGCCCCGGCGAGAACCCGTCCGGAAAAGACGTTGTGCTGGTCCGCGGGACCCCCTTAGCGTCCTCCCCGGAAGCGCAGGAGCGCGCCCCCGCCAGCCGCGGAGGGCGCCGAGCAGGGCGAGGAGGTGGTCCCCGGTGGTGAGCACGACGAACGACGTCCGCACGGGCCGCGTCCGCATCGCCGAGCACCTGCTCGTCGTCGGCCGCCCCGTCGCCCGCGACGCCGCCCTCCCCGTGAGCGCGCCGCGCCTCGCGCCCGTCGCGGGTCGGCCCGGGGGAGAGCTCCGTCCGCAGGACGGCGCCGTGCGCGCTGGTCGCGCCCTCGGCGGTCTCGAGCCCACCACCTCCTCCGCGGACCTCACCAGCCCCGTGAAGGGCGCCTCCGGCGCCCTCGTCGCGGCGGGCGCCTCCGGCGCCCTCCTCTCGACGGGCGCCTCCGGCGCCCAGCGTCCCTTCCGCTCCTGCGGGACCCCCGTCCCCGGCAGCGCTCCGACCGGCACGGCCCCCTAGGCCGCCGCTCGAGGCCCTGCCGAGGCCGCGGCTCCCGACCCGGGAGCCGCGGCCTCTCCCGTCCCACCGCCGCGGCTCCTCCTGACCGCCCACGCCCGACGCCCTCGGGCAGCACCACCAGGAGAAGACCCGTGCAGCTCACGGCCATGCTCGAGCCGACCGCCCGAGGCGTCGACGACCTCTCCGTCCCCTGCCGGGACGGCGAGGGCGACCTCTGGTTCGCCGAGGCCCCCGCCGCCCTCGAGGAGGCGAAGGCGCGCTGCGCCCCCTGCCCCCTCCGGGAGGCCTGCCTCGCCGGCGCCCTCGACCGGCGCGAGCCGTGGGGCGTCTGGGGCGGCGAGATCTTCGACGGCGGAGCCGTCATCGCCCGCAAGCGGCCCCGCGGCCGCCCCCGCAAGCACCCGGTCGCCGTCGCCTGACGGCGCCCGCCGCACCACCTGCCCTCGCACCACGGCCCGACGACCCGCCCACCGGGCGGGAGGGCCTGCCCCCAGGAGCCGCCATGACCACCCGCCCGACCTCCCTGACCCCCTTCCCCGACACCGCCGGCGTGATGGCCCGGCCGACGGCGTCCCCGACCACCTCGGCCGTCCTGTCGGCGCGGGCCCTGCGCGGGTCCCGCGACGAGCGGCGCGTCGCCGACGCGCTCGCCCGGCGCGCCGCTGAGCGCCTCCAGGGGCGCGCCGACCGGGCCGCCGCGCGGGCCGCCCGGGCCCGCTCGCGGGCCGAGTCCGCCGCCGTCCTCGCCCGGGCGTGACGCCCGGCCTCTGACCCGGACCCGGCCGGGGGACCGGTCGGCCCGGCCCCAGCACGACCCCAGGAGCCCGCCACCCGCCGGTGGCGGGCTCCTGCCGCTCCCACGCCGGCGCCGGGCGCGACCTCCCCGCGCGCGGGGCGCGAGGGTGCGCTGGCCGACCGGGACGCGGGTGAGCGTGGGGACCTCCCCGCGCGCGGGGCGCCCGGTCGCTAGCGTCCGGGGCGTGCGCAGCCACCTCTTCGACCCCCGCCACGCCGAGCAGGAGACGCAGGACCGCTGGGCGCGCCAGAACGACAAGATGGCCCGCGTCGTCCTGGGCCCCGACGTGCTGGCCGCCAAGGGCTCGATGGTCGCCTTCCAGGGCGACGTCCGCTTCGACCACGAGGGCTCGGGCAGCATCGGCCGGCTCGTCCGCCGGATGGTCTCCTCGGCCGACACCCCCCTCATGCGGTGCTCGGGCCGCGGGGAGGTCTTCTTCGCCCGCCGCGCCGAGGACGTCTTCACCGTCGAGCTCGAGGGCGACGCCATCTCGGTCGACGGCGCCAACGTGCTCGCCTTCGACGCCGACCTGGACTGGGACGTCCGGCGCGTCCAGGGCGCCGGCACCCTCACCGGCGGGCTCTTCACCCTGGAGATCAGCGGCCGCGGCACGGTGGCCCTCACGAGCGACGGCCCGCCGGTGCTCCTCGACTGCTCGCGGCAGCCGACGTCCGTCGACCTCCAGGCCGCCGTCGCGTGGTCGGCGAACCTGCGACCGGAGCTGCGCAGCAGCCTCAACGCCCGCTCGATGCTGCGGGGCGGCTCGGGGGAGGCCTTCCAGTACGTCTTCTCCGGGCCCGGGTTCGTCGTCGTCCAGCCGAGCGAGGGCCAGCCGGTGCCGCAGGGCGGCGGCGGGGGCGGCGGCGGGGGCCTCGGGGACCTCTTCTCCTGACCCCGCGGGCGCGGGTCCTCCTGGCCCTGCGGGCGCGAGCGTCCGCCGGGCGGGGTGGCGCCCGGGCGTAGGCTCGGGCCTCGTGGCTGCCGTCGACTTCCCCGCCGAGATCCGCGACCTCCGGACCACGTACGGGTCGATCCGCGACGTCACGGACGTCGAGGCCCTCCGCGCCACCATCCGCGAGCTCTCCGAGCAGGCGTCGGCGCCGGACCTGTGGGACGACGTCGACCACGCCCAGCAGGTCACGAGCCGTCTGTCGCACGCCCAGGGCGAGGCGGAGCGCATCGACCGGCTCGGGCGCCAGCTCGACGACCTCGAGGTCCTCGTCGAGATGGCGGAGGCGGCCGAGGGCGACGAGCGCACGGAGACCCTCGCGGAGGCGGGCCGGGAGCTCGAGCAGCTGAAGGCCGCCATGGGGCAGCTCGAGGTGCGGACGCTGCTGTCGGGGGAGTACGACCCCCGCGAGGCCATCGTCACCATCCGCGCGGAGGCGGGCGGCGTCGACGCCGCCGACTTCGCCGAGATGCTCCTGCGCATGTACCTGCGCTGGAGCGAGCGCCACGGCTACCCGACGGACGTCTACGACACCTCCTTCGCCGAGGAGGCCGGCATCAAGTCGGCCACCTTCAAGGTCGCCGCGCCCTACGCCTACGGCACGCTCTCGGTCGAGCAGGGCACCCACCGCCTCGTGCGCATCTCGCCCTTCGACAACCAGGGGCGCCGCCAGACCTCCTTCGCGGGCGTCGAGGTGCTGCCCGTCGTGGCGGAGACCGACCAGGTCGACATCCCCGAGAACGACCTGCGCGTCGACGTCTTCCGCTCCTCCGGCCCCGGCGGTCAGAGCGTCAACACGACCGACTCGGCGGTGCGCCTGACGCACCTGCCCACCGGCATCGTCGTGTCCTGCCAGAACGAGAAGAGCCAGCTGCAGAACAAGGCCGCCGCGCTCCGCGTGCTCCAGGCGCGCCTCCTCGAGCGGGCGCGCGCCGAGCGCCAGGCCGAGCTCGACGCCCTCAAGGGCGCGGACGCCGGCAGCTGGGGCAACCAGATGCGCTCGTACGTGCTGCACCCGTACCAGATGGTCAAGGACCTGCGGACCGACCACGAGGTCGGCAACACCTCGGGCGTCTTCGACGGCGACATCGACGGCTTCCTCGAGTCCGGCATCCGCTGGCGCCGCCAGGCCGACCGCGCGTCCGCCTGACGGGCCCGCGCCACCGCCGCCTGTCTCCCGCCGCCAGCCCCCGGGCGCGCCCGGCGGGCGTGCGGCGACTGCGCCGTCCGGGTGGTCCTCCACCACGGTCCGGCCACGATCCGTGGTGGATCGTTGACCGATCGTGACCTGTGTGGACGGCCGTTTCGGGATGCGGTGTGGCAGGACGTATGGTCGGCCACGGCCAGGGAAGCTGCGCGTCCGGCGCGCAGGCGGGTCGAGCAGGACGGCGGTGACCCCGCCGTCCCGGAGGCCCGCGTCGACGCACCATCCGCAAGGACGACCCCGAGACCCCGAGACCCGGCCCCGCAGGACGTGCAGTGATCCGCTTCGACGACGTCACGAAGACGTACGACCGCACCGCCCGACCGGCCCTCGACGGGGTCGACCTCGAGGTGTCGCGCGGTGAGTTCGTCTTCCTCGTGGGCGCCTCGGGGTCCGGGAAGTCCACCTTCCTCCGCCTCGTGCTGAAGGAGGAGGACGCCACGTCCGGGGCGGTGCAGGTCGCGGGCAAGGACCTGCGCCGGCTGTCGAGCTGGAAGGTCCCGCACCTGCGCCGCCAGATCGGCGTCGTCTTCCAGGACTTCCGCCTCCTGCCGGGCAAGACGGTCTTCCAGAACGTCGCCTTCGCGCTGCAGGTCATCGGCCGCTCCCGGGGCTCCATCGCCGCCGCGGTGCCCGAGGTGCTCGAGCTGGTGGGCCTCGAGGGCAAGGGCGACCGCCTGCCGCACGAGCTGTCCGGCGGCGAGCAGCAGCGCGTGGCCATCGCGCGCGCCATCGTCAACAGCCCCGCGATCCTCCTGGCCGACGAGCCGACGGGGAACCTCGACCCGACGACGAGCCTCGGCATCACCCGCCTGCTCGAGCGGATCAACGGCCGCGGCACCACCGTCGTCATGGCCACCCACGACGACGACATCGTCGACAGCATGCGCAAGCGGGTCGTCGAGCTCGTCGACGGCCACGTGGTCCGCGACGAGCACCAGGGCGGCTACGTCACGGGGGCGATCCCCGTGGTGCCCGCGCCCGACCTGTCCGTGGACCACGGGGGCGCGACGGCCGTCGACGTCCCGGTCGACGGGCGCCCCGTGGCCGAGCAGGGCGGGGGCGGGCGGTGAGGCTCCAGTTCGTGCTCTCCGAGATCGGCATCGGCCTGCGCCGCAACCTCGCCATGACGATCTCCGTGGTGCTCGTCACCTTCGTCTCGCTGACCTTCGTCGGCGCCGGCGCGCTCATGCAGCAGCAGGTGTCCACGATGAAGGGCGACTGGTACGACCGCGTCCAGGTGGCCATCTTCCTGTGCACGCAGGACAGCCTCTCGGCGAGCTGCTCGGGCGCGGCGACGGACGCCGACAAGGCGGCCATCGAGCAGGCCCTCGCCTCCCCGCCGCTGTCCCAGTACGTCTCCGAGGTCGAGTTCGAGACGAGCGACGAGGCCTACGCCCAGTTCCAGCAGCAGGACGCCGAGCTCAGCGCCTCCGTGACGCCGGACCAGCTGCCCGAGTCCTTCCGCGTCGGTCTCGAGGACCCGGAGCGCTTCGGCGTCATCAGCGAGAGCTTCCAGGGCAGCCCGGGGGTCGAGCAGGTCGTCGACCAGCGCGAGGTGCTCGAGCCCTTCTTCGCCGTCCTCAACGCCGCGACGGCCGGCTCCCTGGCGCTGGCCGGCGTCATGCTCGTCGCCGCCGTGCTCCTCATCGGGACGACGATCCGCCTGGCGGCCTTCAACCGGCGCCGCGAGACGGGCATCATGCGGCTCGTCGGCGCCTCCAGCACCTTCCTGCAGCTGCCGTTCCTCCTCGAGGGCGTCATCGCCGTCTGCCTCGGGGCGGGAATGGCGGGCGCCGTCCTGCTGCTGGCCGTGGACCGGGGCGTCACCGGCTGGCTGGCCGAGCAGGTGCCCGCGTTCGACTACATCACCACGACCGACGTGTGGGCCACGATCCCGTGGCTGTTCGTCGGCGGCATCGTCCTGGCGAGCGTCGCGTCGCTCGTGTCCCTGTCCCGCTACCTGAAGGTCTGACTCGATGAGCCTGCCCCCCGCGTCGGCGCTCGTGCGCCCCCGCTGCCTCCTGCGCCCGGCCGTGGCCGCCCTCGGGCTCGCCCTGGCCGTGTCGTTCGTCCCGGGTGGGGGCCCGGCGACGGCGGCCCCCGGTGACGGCGCCAAGGCCGACAAGCAGGCGGTCGACCAGGCCCTGCACGCGCTGCAGGAGGACCTCGTCGGCACGTCCGAGGAGCTCACCTCCGCGTACGCCGAGTACGCCGCGGTGCAGGAGCAGCTGCCCGGCGCCCAGAAGGCGGCCGACCTCGCACGCCAGGTGCAGGCGGAGGCGCAGGCCCAGGCCGACGACCTCGCCCAGCGCCTCAGCGCGTCGCAGAAGGCGCAGACGGCCGCCGAGGAGTCGGTCCGCGAGACCGAGCAGGCCATGACGGCCTCGCGCAGCAACCTCGGCAACATCGCCGCGTCGGCCTACCGCAGCAACGGCGTGCCGAAGGGCCTCGCGCTGGCCATGGGGTCGGCCGACCCGGACGACTTCGCCTCCAGCACCGCCGCCGTCTCGAGCCTCTCGACGGCGGAGAAGGACGTGCTCGCGGCGCTGAGCTCGGACGAGGCCGTGCGGCAGAGCGCCACGACGCGTCTGGCGGCGGTGCGCCAGCAGGTCGCCGACCTCAAGGCCGAGGCCGAGCAGAAGCTCGCCGTGGCGACCGAGGCCGCCGACGCCGCGGCGCAGCGCCAGGCGGAGGTGGAGGCGCTCGTCGCCCGCCAGCAGCAGGCCGTCGCGACGATCGAGTCGCGGCAGGCCGAGGAGCAGGCCCGCATGGACCAGCTCCAGGCGGAGTCGGACTCCCTCGGAGCGCAGCTGCGCAGCATCGCCGAGGAGGAGCGCCGCAAGGAGGAGGCCCGCCGGGCGTCCGAGGCCGCCGCCGCGCAGGCGTCCGGCCGCAGCGCCCCCTCGGCCGTCAGCCGCAGCACGTTCCGCGACGCCGGCGGCACCTTCCTGCGGCCGGAGGGACGCGTCTCCTCGCCGTTCGGCATGCGCATGCACCCGATCAAGCACTACATGAAGATGCACACGGGGCAGGACTTCGCCGCGGGCTGCGGGACGCCCATCCGCGCGGCCGCGGACGGCGAGATCGTCTCCGCCGGGTCGAACGGCAGCTACGGCAACATCACCGTCATCAACCACGGCATCGTCCGCGGCCAGCCGGTGGCCACGGCCTACGCCCACATGCAGAGCTTCGCCGTCACGTCGGGCTCGGTGACGCGCGGCCAGGTCATCGGCTACGAGGGCTCCACCGGCGGGTCGACGGGGTGCCACCTGCACTTCGAGGTGCGGGTGGACGGCGCGCCCACCGACCCCATGGCCTGGGTCTGAGCCGCAGCCGTCGGGCGGGCGCCCGCTCCGCCCCGGCCGCCGGGCCCCACGGCTCGTAGACTCCCTGTCGGACGTCCGCCGCCGGCGGTCCTCGCGGACCGCCGGCGGTCGTCCGTCCGGGGCCCGCCAGGGTGCCCGGACCGCACGCGGAGCGCAGCAGCAGGAGGAGGGGCCGTGGCCAGGGCCGGGCACAAGACCGCCCAGAAGAAGGGCGGGCGCGGCGACGACGGGCGCCTCGTCGTCGCCACGAACCGCCGCGCGCGGCACGACTACCTCCTCTCCGACACGTGGGAGGCGGGGATCGTGCTCTCCGGCACCGAGGTGAAGTCGCTGCGCGCGGGCCGCGCCTCGCTCGTCGACGGCTTCGTGTCCGTGGACCGCGGGGAGGCGTGGCTCGAGGCCGTCCACATCCCCGAGTACACCGAGGGCACCTGGACCAACCACCCCCCGCGGCGCCGGCGCAAGCTCCTCCTGCACAAGCTGGAGATCGAGAAGATCGGCGCCGAGGTGCGCGAGGGCGGCATGACCGTCGTCCCGCTGCAGCTCTACTTCACGGGCGGGCGCGCCAAGGTCGAGATCGCCCTCGCGCAGGGCAAGAAGAACTGGGACAAGCGCCAGGCGCTGCGCGAGCGCCAGGACACGCGCGAGGCGCAGCGGGCCATGTCCTTGCGCCTGCGCACGGGCGAGTAGGGCCCGCCGACCGGTGGGCCCACGGACGAGGCGAGGACGTCGATGAGCGGCAGCGAGCAGCCCTTCGAGCTGGGGATCACCACCTTCGCGGAGACCTACCCCGACCCGAGCACGGGCCGCACCCTCTCCCACGGCGAGCGGCTGCGGCAGGTCGTGGCCGAGGTCGAGCTCGCCGAGCAGGTGGGTCTCGACGTGTACGGCGTGGGGGAGCACCACCGGGCCGACTTCGCGGCGTCCTCCCCGGCGGTCGTCCTCGCGGCGGCAGCGGCGCGCACGTCGCGGATCCGGCTGACGAGCGCCGTCACGGTCCTGTCCTCCGACGACCCGGTGCGCGTCTACCAGGACTTCGCGACGCTGGACCTCCTCTCGCAGGGGCGTGCGGAGGTCATCGCCGGGCGCGGCTCCTTCATCGAGTCCTTCCCGCTCTTCGGCTACGACCTCGGCGACTACGACGAGCTCTTCGCCGAGAAGCTCGAGCTGCTGCTCGCCATCCGCTCGGCGTCCTCGCGGGGCGAGCCGGTCACGTGGTCGGGCCGCCACCGCCCGGCGCTCGACCGGCAGGAGGTGCACCCGCGCACGGAGGGGCACGAGCTCCCCGTCTGGGTCGGCGTCGGGGGCAACCCGCAGTCGGTCGTGCGGGCCGGTCTGCTCGGCCTGCCGATGGCGCTCGCCATCATCGGCGGGCAGCCGGCGCGCTTCGCGCCGCTCGCCGACCTGCACCGCCGCGCGGTCGCCGAGGTGGGCCACGACCCCCTGCCGGTCGCCGTCCACGCCCACGGCTTCGTGGGGGAGGACACCGCGTCGGCCGCCGACGCCTACTACCCGTCCTACGCGACGGCGATGTCCCAGCTGGGCCGCGAGCGGGGCTGGGGCGCCATGACCCGGCGCAGCTTCGACGAGATGCGCGCGCCGCAGGGCTCGCTCGTGCTCGGGGACCCGCAGCTCGTGGCCGACAAGGTCCTCGCCATGCGGCGCGACCTCGGCATCACGCGCTTCCTGCTGCACGTCAGCGTCGGCACGCTGCCGCACGACCAGGTGCTGCGCGCGATCGAGCTGCTGGGGACGCAGGTCCGCCCGCTCGTCGAGCGGGAGCTCGCCGGGGTCTGAGGGCGGGAGCTCGCCGGGGTCCGAGGGCGCGAGCTCGCCGGCGTCTGAGGGCGGGAGCTCGCCGGGGTCTGAGGGCGCGAGCTCGCCGGGGTCTGAGGGCGGGAGCTCGCCGGGGTCCGAGGGCGCGAGCTCGCCGGCGTCTGAGGGCGGCCCGTCGCCGCCCACGCGCGCACAGCGACCTGCGGAAGGGCTAGGCGGAGAAGCGTCACCGCAGGTCAGCGGCTCGTGCTCGGCGCCGGCGAGCCGATGCGCAGGTCGTTGTGCGCCGCCGCCCGTGGGCGGCGGGCTGCGCTCAGAGGTCCGGGTCGAGGCGCACGAGCATCTTGCCGGTGTTGGCCCCGGACAGGACGCCGCGGAAGGCGTCGAAGGCGCTCTCGACGCCCTCGGTCGCCGTCTCGCGGTAGACGACGTCGCCGCGGGCGATCCACCCGGCCATCTCGCGGGTGAACTCCTCGGTCCGGTCGAGGTGGTCGGTGACGATGAAGCCCTCGAGGCGCAGGCGCTTGCCGATGGCGAGGCCCAGCGTCCGCGGCCCGGGGGGCGCCGAGGTGGCGTTGTAGCCGGAGATGGCGCCGCACAGGGCGACGCGGCCGTGGTCGCGCATGCGGGGGAGGGCCGCCTCGAGCGTCGGGCCGCCGACGTTGTCGAAGTACACGTCGGCGCCGTCGGGCAGCAGGTCGCGGAGGAGGTCGGCGGGTGACGCGCTGCGGTGGTCGCCGGCCCGGGTGAAGCCCGCGTCGTCGAGGAGCCAGCGCACCTTCTCCTCGCCGCCCGCCGTGCCGACGACGGCGCTCGCGCCCTTGAGGCGGGCGACCTGGCCGGCGACCGAGCCGACCGCGCCGGCGGCCCCGGAGACGAGCACGACGTCCCCCTCGCGCATCTGCGCGACGTCGAGGACGCCGACCCAGGCGGTGAGGCCGGTGGTGCCGAGCACGCCGAGGTAGGCCTGCGCGGGCGCGAGGTCGGCGTCGACGACGCGGACGGCGTCGGCCCGCAGCACGGCGCGCTCGCGCCAGCCGCGGTCGTGGAGGACGCAGTCGCCCTCGGCGACTCCCTCGACGCCGTCGCCGACGAGCTCGACGACGCCGACCGCGCCGCCGGTCATGGGCTCCTCGAGCCGGAAGGGCGGCACGTAGGAGGGCCGGTCGTCCATCCGGCCGCGCATGTACGGGTCCACGGAGAGCCAGGTGTTGCGGACGCGGACCTCGCCCGGTCCGGGGTCCGGGACGTCGACCTCGTCGAGGCGGACGTCGGAGGGCTGCGGCTCGCCCTGCGGGCGGGCGACGAGGGACCACTGGCGGCTGGGGGCGAGAGCCATGCCCCGACGCTACGTCGCCCGGGCCGGTCGAGCGGTCGTCGGTCGCCCGGGCGACGCCTGACGCTCCGGGCGGAGGGGCTCCGCACGGCGGGGCTGCGGACGGGGGCGGGAACAGCGCGTGACCCACGGCCGTTGTGAGCAGTACAGTCGGAGGGCCCAGCGGGCCTCCGGGAGACCGGACCGGCTGGACCGGGACCGACGCCCAGGCGGCGGCCCCGGGACAACTCAACAGGGGGGTGACAGGTTTCGACGTCGTTCTCTGAGCCAGGGGAAGCGGGTCGAGGATGCAAGGTCAACTCGTTGATGCTCCTTGCAAACCTATAGGTGCCGATTCCAAGCGCACCGACTTCGCCCTCGCCGCCTGAGCGAGGAGCAGAGGTCCGTCGGTCTGAGAGTGCTCTCGACTCAGTAACCGGCGTCAGCTAGAGAGCCACTGGGTGCGGTCCTCGCCATCGGGGCCGCACCGACATCCAGATGGCTGGGCCCGGGTCAGCGGCGCGCCTGCGCGACCGCTGGGGCCGAGAAACTCCCGAGCAGGCTGCACCCGGAGAAGCCCTGGCGATGCGACGACGGACCCGGGTTCGATTCCCGGCACCTCCACGTGAGACGGCGAAGGCCCCGACCAGCAGGTCGGGGCCTTCGCCGTGCTGCGGGGGCTGCGGCCGCCGCCTCAGTCGCCCGTGATCCGCCCGCGCAGGGAGCCCTCGTCCTGCGGCGAGGTGTCGGCGAGCACCTGCGTGGCCTCGTCGGTCTTCCCGGGCACGTCCCACAGGAGGACGCCGGTGACGCGGCCGTCGTCGTCGAGGTAGTAGACGACCCCGGGGCCGCCGACGCCGTCGCCCGACTGCCAGTCCTGCACCGTCCGCGCCGAGCCGTCGAGGGTGCCGACCGCCTCGTACCGGGTGCCGAGCACCTGCGAGTAGAAGAACGGTGTGTGGTCGTGGGCCTCCGTGCGGCCGGCCATGAGCTCGCCGACCGCCTGCCCCATGGTCTTGGCGTTGTCGACGTGCTCGACGCGCGTCGTCCCGAGCACGCGGTCGGGGTACTGCGCGACGTCGCCCGCGGCGAAGACGTGCGGGTCGGAGGTGCGCAGGTGCTCGTCGACGACGACGCCGTCGTCGACGGTCAGGCCGGCCGCCTCGGCGAGGTCGGTGAGCGGGACGATGCCGAAGCCGTAGACGAGCGCGTCGGCGCCGAGCGTCGTGCCGTCGTCGAGCTCGACGTCGACGCCGTCCTCGCGGGCGGACCCGCCCGCCACCTTGGCGCCGGTGCGCAGCGCGACCCCGGCCTGCTCGTACAGGCCCTGGAAGTGGCGGGCGAGCTCGGGCGGGAACATCGAGGCGCCGAGCACCTCGTCCGGCGTCACGAGGGTGGTGCGCGTGTCGTTCTGGACGAGCGCCGCGGCGAGCTCGGTGCCGATGTAGCTGCCGCCGGCGACCACGACGTGCCGCTGCTCACCCGCCAGCCGCCGCAGCCGGCGGTAGTCCTGCGCCGTGCGGAAGGACAGGACGCGCGGGCCCTCCTCGACCGGGCCCGGCTTGGGGCGGCCGCCGGTCGCCAGCAGCAGGGACTCGTAGCCGAGGACGTCACCACCGTCGGTCGTCACCGTCCGCGCCGCCGGGTCGAGCGCCGTCACGCGCACCGACGTGCGCACCTCGGCGCCGGTGGCCGACGCGGTGCCGGCGTCGTTGTCCGCCTCGGTGAAGTCGGGGTCGGTCCAGAGCTTCTTGGACAGCGCCGGCCGCGTGTAGGGCGGGTCGGCGTCGTCGCCGAGGACGACGATGCGCCCCTCGGGGTCCCGGCTGCGGATGCCCCGGGCGGCCGCGTCGGCCACCATCCCCCCGCCCACGATGACGTAGGGCGCCCGGTCCGTCGTCTCTGCTGCCACGTCTGCCTCCTCGGGCCGCCCCCGCCGGGCCGGCGTCGTCGGTCGATGCCGCCACGCTAGGTCGGCCCCGGGGGACCCGCCCGGTGGTGGCCCCGGTGCCCGGACGCGGGCTTCCTGCGGGCGGGCCTCCCCGAGCCCTGGCCCTCGGGACCGTGGCCGGCTTCCTGCTCGCCGTGCTGGGGCTAGGACTCGCCGGTGTCGACCCCGCGGGGGTGCTGCTCCTTGGGGGCGCCCCGGCGGCCGGTGCCTCGCGCCACGGCGCCCTCGCCTCCGCGGCGGCGTGCCTCGTGGGCGTCCCGCTGATCGGCGTCGTCCTCTCGCTCGTGCTCGGGGTCCGGGCCGACCGGCTCGACCTCCTCGGGCTGCTGCCCGGACGGCCCGGCCGCCGTCGTCGAGGTCGCGCTGGCCGTGGTGCTGGCGGTGCGGGCCCTCTCCGCCCTCCTCGACCCGACCTTCCTGCCCGTCGTCGTCCTCGCCGCCCGCACCGACCGCTGGACCGACGTCGTCGCGGCGCACGCCCTCTGCTCGGTCGTCTCCCAGCTGCCCCTGCACGTCCTCGCCCTGACCGTGCGCCACGGCGGGCACGAGCCCGTCGTCCGGTGGCTGACGCGCACCTGGGAGCGCGTGCGGCCGGCCGCCCGGCACGTGCTGACGGCCGCGCTGCTGCTCGTCGCGGTCCTCCTGCTCGCCGACGGCGGGGCGTACCTGCACACCGGGCGCTTCCTCGTCGGCTGAGCACCCGGGCGGCGCGCCCGGTCGTCGCCTACCGTCGCGCCGTGCCGGCCCGCGAGCTCGTCGTCCTGGGGACGTCCTCGGCCGTGCCCACCCGCACCCGGAACCACTCGGGGCACCTGCTGCGCTGGGACGGCGCGGGCCTGCTCGTCGACCCGGGGGAGGGCACGCAGCGGCAGATGCTGCTGGCGGGCGTCTCGGCGTCCGACGTCGACGTCGTCGCGCTCACGCACGAGCACGGCGACCACGTCCTCGGGCTCCCCGGGGTGCTGCAGCGGCGGGCCATGGACGGGCTGACGACGCCGGTGCCCCTCGTCTTCCCGGTCGCCGCGGCTCCCCTCGTCGGGCACCTGCTCGGCGCCGCGGCGCACGCGGGGTCGCTGGCGCTCCCGTGCCCCGTCGAGGACGACGGTCTGGTCCGCCGGCCCGACGGCACGCCGCTGGTCGTCGGGGGTGCCGTGCTCCACGCGGTCGCGCTCGACCACCGCGTCCCTGCGTGCGCCTACCGGCTCGTCGAGCCGGACGGCCGGCGGATGCTGCCCGCGCAGCTGGCCGCCCGCGGGATCAGCGGGCCGGAGGTCGGCGTCCTCCAGCGCGAGGGGCGGCTGCGGACGGCGTCGGGCGTCGTCGCGCTCGAGGAGGTGAGCGAGCACCGCCCCGGCCAGGTCGTCGCCGTCGTCGAGGACACCCGCTGGTGCGAGGGCGCGCTGCGCGCCGCCGCCGGAGCCGACCTGCTCGTCTGCGAGGCCACCTTCGCCGACGCCGAGGAGGAGCTGGCCGAGCCCTACGGGCACCTCACGGCGCGCCAGGCCGGGCGCGTCGCCCGGCAGGCCGGGGCGCGGCGGCTCGTGCTCACGCACTTCTCCTCGCGGTACCCCGACGTCGCGCCCCTGCTGGCTCAGGCGCGCGAGGAGCACGACGACGTCGTCGCCGCCGTCGACCTCGAGCGCGTCGCCGTCCCGCCGCGGCGCTGAGGCGCTCCCTCACGTCCTCCGGGTGGAGGAGGCGTCACCTTCGCGGTCGAGGAGCTTCCGGGGGTGAAGGAGGCGTCACCTTCGCGCCTGAGGGTGCTCCTGGGGTGAAGGGGGCGTCACCTTCGCGTCCGAGGGGGCCTCCGAGGTGGAGGGGGCGTCACCTTCGCGTCCGGGAGCACCGCCTCAGCGGTGGAGCCAGGCCCGCAGGTCGTCGGGGAGCAGCTCGCGCGCCCGGGCGTCGTAGCGCGCGAGGACGTCGGCCGGCGCCGCGGCCCGCCCGTCGCCCGATCGGCCGCCCCGGAAGAAGGCGCGCCGGTCGAGCAGGACGCCGGCGTCGGGCGCGACCTCGTCGGCCCGCTCCCGCATCGCGCCGAGGGTCGTCGCCGCGGCGACGGCCCGGACCTCGTCCGGCGAGGCGTCGACGCCGAGGCGGTCCGCGAGGCGCCGCACCTCGCCGGGCAGGTCGGCGAGCAGGTCGGCGTAGTGGACGAGGGCCACGTCGTGCGGACCCGTGCGACGCGCCCAGGCGTCGGTGAGGTGCAGGGCGACGCCGGGCAGGGAGTCCAGCGCGGCCCGCGGGTCGGGGGCGTCGTCGACCCACCGCGCCAGCCACTCCGTCAGCGGCGGGCGCTCGCGCGCCGGTCCGGCGTCGGGGCGGGGCGCACCGCTCAGGCGGGCCAGGGCGGCCCGGTCGAGGTTCGCGCCCTGGTGGAAGAGCGAGACGGCGGCGTCGAGCGGGTGCCGCGCTGCGACGACGTACGTCACGCCCTCGACGAGCGGGACGCCGTCGAGGGGCGTGTGCGTCTTGAGGACCCGTCGGTGGTCCTGCGCGGCGAGGCGGGCCGCGAGCGCGTCGACCGGCTCGACGAGGTGGTCGACCCACGGCGCCAGCACCGGCAGGCGGTCGGGCAGCGGGCCCGGGCCGTGGAGGAGGTGGAGGAGCACCGCCTGCACCCACGTCGTCCCGTGCTTCGATCGCGTGCTGACGACGACGTCGCCCGCCCGCAGCGGCACGCCGTCCCAGCGGCCGCTGTCCTCGTCGTCGGAGCGGTACCGCAGCGGTGCCTCCACCTGCCGAGGCTAGCCGCGGCGGCGCCCGACCCTCCGCAGGACGGCGAGCCAGAGGCCGACGAGGGCGATGACCGGGCCGGCGGTCGCCCAGAAGGGGCTTCCCGTCATGGGGCTGCCCCCGACGAGGCCGACGCCCTGCAGCGTGAAGAGGAGCCCGAGGGCCATGAGGACGACGCCGAGGACGGTCACCACCGAGGAGGTCACGGGGACAGCGTGACCAGCGCCCCGCCGGAGCGCGCGCTCAGGCGGGGGTGGAGCGACCGCTCCGGGTGCGCGTGAGCAGGTGCACGAGCGCGCCGAGCGCCAGCAGCGCGCCGCCGATGAGCCAGTTGCGCGCCGGCTGCTGGGTGAGCAGGACGACGACCGAGACGAGCGCCAGCACCGGCAGGGCCGTCGGGGCGCGGAAGTGCTCGTGCGGCACCTCGTCCCGACGCAGCACGAGCACCGCGGCGTTGGTGCTCGTGAAGACCACGAGCAGGAGCAGCACCACCGTGCTGGCCAGGGTCTCGAGGCCGCCGACGAGCGTCAGCGCCATCGCCAGGGCGGTCGTGACGACGACCGCGACCCACGGCGTCCTGCGGCGGGGGAGGGTGCGGCCGAGCGCCGCCGGCAGCAGGCCCTCCTGGGCCATGCCGTAGGCGAGCCGGCTCGCCATGACCATGGTCAGCAGCGCCCCGTTGGCCACGGCCACCAGCGCGACGAGGCCGAAGAGCCACGAGGGGACGCCGCCGGCGGCGTCCACGACCGCCAGGAGGGGGCCGCTCGTGCTCTCGAGCTCCTCGGGCGGCAGGACGGCCACCGCGGCGAGGGCGACCAGCACGTAGACGACGCCGGCCACCAGCAGCGAGCTGAAGAGCGCCCGGGGGTAGGTGCGCCGGACGTCCCGGACCTCCTCGGCCAGGTTGGCGGAGGTCTCGAAGCCGACGAAGGAGTAGAAGGCGATGAGGGCGGCCCCGAGCACGGCCGCCCACGGCGAGACGTCGGCCGGCATCTCCAGGGCCCGCCCGAGGTCCCCGTCGCCCCGCCCGAGCACCAGCGCCCCCAGGACGACGACGAGCAGGAGACCGCCCACCTCGACGAGCGTCATCACGACGTTCGCCCCCAGGGACTCCTTGATGCCGCGGGCGTTGAGGAGCGCGACGGCGCCGAGGAAGACGAGCGCGACGAGCGCGGTCGGGACGTCGAGGAAGGGGCTGAGGTAGTCGCCGCCGAAGGCCACGGCCAGGCCGGCGGCGCTCGTGACCCCGGCCGCGAGCATCGACCAGCCGACGAGGAAGGAGACCCAGGGGCGGCCGAAGGCGCGCTGGGCGAAGACGGCGGCCCCGCCGGCCCGGGGGTACTTGGTGACGAGCTCGGCGTAGGACGTCGCCGTCAGCATCGCCATGCCGAGCGCGACGAGGAGGGGCAGCCAGACCGCTCCGCCCACCTCGGCCGCGATGGTGCCCACGAGCGCGTAGACCCCTGCTCCCAGGACGTCCCCGAGGACGAACAGCAGGAGCAGGGGTCCGGTGACGCTGCGCCGGAGGCGGGTGTCGTCGTCGCGCTGGTCGGTGCTCGAGGTCACCGGTCCAGGGTGGGCCCCCGGCCGCCGATGCGCGTGCCGGACCCGTCGGGCGCCTCCCCGGAGGCGCCGACGGAGCCCGGGCGCCCGGCCGTCACGGGTGCAGCAGCACCTTCGTCCACCCGTCCTCGCGGTTGTCGAAGTGCTCGTAGCCGCTGGCGGCGTCCTCGAGCGAGAGCTCGTGGCTGACGATGAACCCCGGGTCGGCCTTGCCCGCGATGATGAGGTCGCGCAGCTGGCGGTTGTAGGCCTTGGTGTTGCACTGGCCGGTGCCCATGGACTGGCCCTTGAAGAAGAACTGCCCGAAGGGGAAGCGCAGGCGCCCCTCCTGCATGTCCGGGTCGGGGCCGTTCGGGTCGGCCGGCGGGAAGACGCCGACGACGCCGATGCCGCCCGTGGCGCGGACGACCTCGACGAGGGTGTCGAGCGTGCCGGCCGGGTGCTCGTCGCCCGAGTGGTCGTGGGCCTGCCAGCCGACGGCCTCGACGCCGCGGTCGACGCCGACGCCCTTCGTCGCCTCCATGATCTGCTCCTCGGCCGACCCCTTCGAGAAGTCGACGGGGGTGGCGCCGACCTGCTCGGCGAGGCGCAGGCGGTCGGGCTGCATGTCGACGACGTAGATCTGGTCGGCGCCCTGGATGCGCGCCGACAGCGCCGCCATGAGGCCGACGGGGCCGGCGCCCATGATGGCGACGGACTCGCCCGGCTGGAGGCCGGCGAGCCGGGTGCCGTGCCAGCCGGTGGGGAAGATGTCCGAGAGCATCGTGAAGTCGTTCTCGTGCTCGGTGCCGCCCGGCAGCCGCAGCGCGTTGAAGTCGGCGAAGGGCACCCGCAGGTACTCCGCCTGGCCGCCGCTGTAGGGGCCCATGTCGGCGTAGCCGTAGGCGCCGCCGGCCGAGCCGGGGTTCACCTCGAGGCAGAAGGCCGTCTTGCCCTGCGTGCAGTTGCGGCAGTGGCCGCAGGCGATGTTGAAGGGCAGCGAGACGCGGTCGCCCTTCTTGAGGCGCGTGACGCCGGGACCGACCTCCTCGACGACGCCCATGTTCTCGTGGCCGAGGACCTTGCCCTGCTCGACGTCGGTCCGACCCTCGTACATGTGCAGGTCCGACCCGCAGATGTTCGTCGTCGTGATCTTGACGACGGCGTCGGTCGGCGCCTCGATCTCGGCGTCGGGGACGTCGACGACGCTGACGTCCTTGGGGCCGTTGTAGACGAGTGCTCGCACGGTGGAGACCTCCCGGTGCTGTTCGCGTCGGCCCCGTGTCTCGGGGCGCTGGCGTGCCTCGACCGTAGGAACGCCGCGGCCCGGACCGCACGTCGACAACGGTTCTCAGCCGACCCGACGGTGCACCCCGTCGTCGGCGCCCCCCTCGCGGCGGCGAGCCCGAGGTGTGCCCCGGCGCCGGGGGGCCCACGCTGGGGCGATGGCGAGCAGCGGGGACGGCCGAGTGCTGGACGACGCCGAGGTGGAGGGCCTCGACCGGTGGTGGCGAGCGGCCAACTACCTCGCCGTCGGCCAGATCTACCTCATGGGCGACGACCCGCTCCTGACCCGCCCGCTGGCGGCGGAGAGCACCAAGCCGCGCCTGCTCGGCCACTGGGGGACGACGCCGGGCCTCAACCTCCTGTGGGCGCACGCCAACCGCTGCGTGCGCGAGCGCGACCTCGAGGCGATGTTCGTCACCGGGCCGGGCCACGGCGGGCCGGCGATCGTCGCGAGCACCTGGCTCGAGGGCACGTGGTCCGACGTCTACCCCGACGTGACCCGGGACGCCGCGGGCATGGGGAAGCTGTTCCGCCAGTTCAGCTTCCCCGGCGGGATCCCCAGCCACGTGGCCGCCGACGTCCCCGGGTCGATCCACGAGGGCGGCGAGCTCGGCTACTCGCTGGCGCACGCGCACGGGGCCGCCTTCGACGACCCCGACCTCGTCGTCTTCTGCGTCGTCGGCGACGGCGAGGCGGAGACCGGGCCGCTGCAGGCGTCGTGGCAGTCCACGGCCTTCGTCGACGCCGCCCGCGACGGGGCCGTCCTGCCGGTGCTGCACCTCAACGGCTGGAAGATCGCGAACCCGACGACGCTGGCGCGGCTGTCGGACCAGGACCTCGTGGCTCACCTCGGGGGCCGCGGCTACGCCCCCGTCGTCGTCGAGGGGCCGCTCGAGGGCGAGACGTCCGCGGACGTCCACCGCCGGCTCGCGGCCGCGCTCGACGACTGCCTCGACGGCATCGCCGCGATCCAGGCCCGCGCCCGGGGGCGGACCCGCGCCGGCGCGGACGACGCCGAGGTGACCGACGCCGCCGACGTGCCCCGCTGGCCCCTGCTCGTGCTGCGCACGCCGAAGGGGTGGACGGGGCCGCAGGAGGTCGACGGGTCCCGGGTCGAGGGCACGTGGCGCGCCCACCAGGTGCCCATCTCCGAGGTCCGCGGCGACGAGGACGCCCGCCGCCAGCTCGAGGCGTGGATGCGCTCCTACCGTCCCGAGGAGCTCTTCACCGAGGACGGCGTCCCGCAGCAGGACCTTCTCGACATGGTGCCGCCGCGCGGGCGGCGGATGAGCGACGACCCGCGGACGAACGGCGGTTCGGTCTCACGACCGCTGCGCCTCACCGACTTCCGCCGTCACGCCGTCGAGGTCCGCGAGCCCGGCGGGAGCGTCCACTCGCCGACGACCGTGCTCGGCGACTGGCTCGCCGAGGTGGCGCGCGACAACGGCACGACGTTCCGCCTCTTCGGCCCCGACGAGGTCGCGAGCAACCGCCTCCAGGCCGTCGTCGAGGCCGTCGGCCGGGCGTGGGCCGTGCGCGGCGACGCCGAGGACGACCGCATGCGCCCGTCCGGCCGGGTCATGGAGGTGCTCAGCGAGCACCTCCTCCAGGGGTGGCTCGAGGGGTACCTGCTCACGGGGCGGCACGGCGTCCTGACGAGCTACGAGGCCTTCATCCACATCGTCGACTCGATGGTCAACCAGCACGCCAAGTGGCTGAAGGTGACGAGCCAGCTGCCCTGGCGCGACCCGCTGCCCTCGCTGAACTACCTGCTGTCCAGCCACGTCTGGCGCCAGGACCACAACGGGTTCTCCCACCAGGACCCCGGCTTCCTCGACCACGTGGCGAACAAGAAGGCCGAGATCGCCCGCATCTACCTGCCGCCGGACGCCAACACGCTCCTGTCGACCATGGACCACTGCCTGCGCAGCCGGCACTACATCAACGTCGTCGTCGCCGGGAAGCAGATGGTCCACGACTACCTGCCCGTGCAGGAGGCCGTCGAGCACTGCGCCCGCGGCCTCGGCATCTGGGACTGGGCCTCCACCGACGAGGGCGAGGAGCCGGACGTCGTCATCGCCTCGGCGGGCGACGTCCCCACGCTCGAGGCGCTCGCCGCCGTCGACCTGGTGCGCACCCACCTGCCCGAGCTCAAGGTGCGCTTCGTCAACGTCGTCGACCTCATGCGGCTCCAGAGCGACCGCGAGCACCCCCACGGCCTCTCCGACGCCGAGTTCGACACCGTCTTCACCCACGACCGGCCCGTCGTCTTCGCCTTCCACGGCTACCCGAGCCTCGTGCACCGCCTCACCTACAAGCGCACCAACCACGCGAGCTTCCACGTGCGCGGCTTCATCGAGGAGGGCACGACGACGACGCCGTTCGACATGGTGTCCTCCAACGAGACCGACCGCTTCCGCCTGGCCGTCGACGTCATCGACCACGTGCCCGGCCTCGTCCCGCGGTACGCCGCCCTGCGCCAGCGGCTCCTCGACGCACGGCGCCGCGCCCGCGAGTTCGCCTACCTCCACGGCGAGGACCCGCCGGAGATCAGCGGCTGGCGCTGGCCCCACGGCGGCGTCCACCACCCCATGCCGGGGGGCCGGGACGGGGCGCCGCTCGCGGCCGCGGCGGACGACGCAGGCGACCGTCCCGGGTAGGCGTCCGGTCGCCGCGTCGCCCGGTCGCCGGCCGCAGCGGGTGTCGCGGGAAGCGACGGAGGTCGGGCGCGGTTGCGGCCCAGGTGACCTCCCTCTTCGAGCCCCTGCGGCTGCGCGACGTCGAGATCCCCAACCGCGTGTGGGTCTCGCCGATGTGCCAGTACTCCTGCGACCCGGTCGGCGCCCCCGGCGTCGTCCACGACTGGCACCTGGCGCACCTCGGCGCCTTCGCCGTCGGCGGCGCGGGCCTCGTCCTCACCGAGGCCGCTGCCGTCAGCCCGGAGGGCCGCATCTCGCCGGAGGACGCCGGCCTCTGGAGCGACGAGCAGGCGCGCGCGTGGGCGCGGGTCGTCGACTTCGTCCACGCCCGCGGCTCCCGCGCCGGCGTCCAGCTCGCCCACGCCGGCCGCAAGGCGTCGACGTACCGGCCCTTCGACGCCGCCGGCTCCGGCTCCGTCCCCGCCGCCGAGGGCGGGTGGGCGACGGTCGCGCCCAGCGCCGTGGCCTTCGGCGGCTACGCCGAGCCGCGGGCCCTCGACGCCGACGGGCTGCGCCGCGTCGTCGACGACTTCGCCGCCGCCACCCGCCGTGCCGACGCCGCGGGCTTCGACGTCGTCGAGGTCCACGCCGCCCACGGCTACCTGCTCCACCAGTTCCTCTCGCCGCTCGCCAACCGCCGCGAGGACGCCCACGGCGGCGACCTCGCCGGTCGGGCCCGCCTCCTCCTCGAGGTCGTCGACGCCGTCCGCGCCGCGTGGCCGGCCGGCAAGCCCGTCCTCGTCCGCGTCTCCGGCACCGACTGGGCCGAGGGCGGCCTCACGCTGGACGAGGTCGTCGAGGTGTCGGGGTGGCTGCGCGAGCACGGCGTCGACCTCGTCGACGTCTCCAGCGGCGGTCTCGTGCCGGGGGCGAGCATCCCCGTCGCCCCGGGCTACCAGGTGCCGCTCGCCGAGGCCGTCCGCCGCGGCGCCGGGGTCGCCACGGGCGCCGTCGGCATGATCACCGACCCCGCGCAGGCCGCCCAGGTGGTGGCGCAGGGCCAGGCCGACGCCGTCCTCCTCGCCCGCGCGCTGCTCCGCGACCCGCGCTGGCCCCAGCGCGCCGCCCGCGAGCTCGGCGTCGAGCTGCCGCTGCCGCCGCAGTACGCCCGCGCCTGAGGTCGGGATCCTCGCGAGCCGCCGCGAGGGAGCTCGAGGGGAGATGTGCTCGAGCGCGCGGCGGCGGGTCCGCGGAGAGCACGTCAGGCCGGCGCCCGGACCCGAGCGCGAGGGGACCGCAGTGCGCCGAGCCAGTGCCGGAGCGGAGCCGACGGCGCGCGCACCCGGCCCTGGCATCCCAGGGGTGTGGTCCGCGGACGGGCCC
>NZ_JABEMA010000169.1 GCF_013004605.1 Pseudokineococcus marinus | reverse complement strand
CGAGCGCCGCGCCCGGGTCCGACCACGCCACCGCCGCGGCCCCGACGGCGACGGGGCCGAGCGTCGCGCCGGCGCCCCGGGCCGTCCCCTCGGCGGCGGTGGCGCTGCCGCGCAGGTCGGGGAACCAGCCGATGCCCAGGGCGGTGGACAGCGGCATCATCGCGCCGAGCAGCACGCCCACGAGGACCAGGCAGGCCGCCTGCGCGAGGCTCCCCGCGTA
The DNA here is from genome assembly GCF_013004605.1 of Pseudokineococcus marinus. Lineage (GTDB taxonomy): Bacteria > Actinomycetota > Actinomycetes > Actinomycetales > Quadrisphaeraceae > Pseudokineococcus > Pseudokineococcus marinus. The sequence continues at coordinate 6,551 of NZ_JABEMA010000169.1, read as the reverse complement.
CGCCGTGGCCGCCGCGTACGCGAGCACGGGCAGCGGCAGCACGAGGTACAGCCCCCGGTAGAGGGCCTCGCGCGTGCGCCGGCGCAGCAGCTGCCGGTTGACCGCCGCACCGGTGAAGACGCCGACGGGGATGAGGACGGACAGGACGACGCGCTCGAGCGCCGGCACCCCGCCCGGGCGGCCCTCGAGGAGCAGGCTGACGCCGAAGTGCGAGCCGGAGATGACGAGCCCCAGCACGAGCGAGCCGGCCATGAGCGCGAGCACGCGCCGCTGGCGCACGAGCCCGCCGACCTCGCGCGCCGTCCGTGCGAGGCCCGTCCGCAGGGCGGCGACGGCCGGCACCGGCGCCGCCACCGGGTCGACGGCCGGCACCGCGGCGCGAGCGGGGCCGCCCGCCGGGCCCACCTCAGCCACCGGGCGGCCCCGCGCCGGCCTCAGCGCCACGACGAGCATCCCCAGGCTGTAGGCGGCCAGGACGACGAAGACCCACCGAGGCCGGCCGGCCGCGGCGGCCGCGGCCCCGAGCGCGAGTGCGCTCGCCGCCCCCACGCTCATGAAGCCCTGCAGGAGCGAGAGGGTCCGGTCGCGGCGGACGTCGTCGTCGCGGGCGGCGTCGCTGACGACGACGTAGGCGCACAGGGTCACGGCGGCGCTCGCGGCCCCCGTGACGAGCCGCCCGGCGAGGAGCAGGCCGTAGGCGGGGGCCAGGCACAGGGCCAGCGAGGCCAGACCGTTGACGACGACCGCCGCGGGCAGGACCCGGCGGACGGGGACGACGTCGAGCAGCGGGCCGAGCAGCAGGGTGCCCACCGCGGCGGCGAGGGCGTGCGCCCCGACGGTGAGTCCGACCTGCGAGCCGGTGAGCCCGACCTGCTCCCCGAGGCCCACCGAGACCGGGATGTAGGAGAGCCCGCTGAGGGGCCCGTAGAGGACCAGCACCCCGGCCCCCGTGGCGACGGGGACGGGGCGCTCCCGCCTCGTCCCGGTCCGTCGCACGACGGCACCCTCTCCCGGGTGGCCGCGGGGCGCCACACCCGCCCCTCCGGCGTCCATCGGCCGTCCTCGCCCGCCCGGCGACGGCCCGGGTCCGGCGCCGACCGGTCAGGCGGGTCGTCAGGCCCGGCGGCGCCCGGCGGCGACCGCGGCGACGAGGAGCCAGGTCGTCGTGGCGACGACGGTGAGCGAGAGCGGCACGTGCACGGACAGCGGGGCGTGGTCGCCGCTCCACGCCTGCAGGAACGTGACGGCGAAGGTGACGACGGCGAGGACGGCCAGGCGCAACGACGCGCCGGTGCGCCACCACCACAGCGCCGCCAGCGCCGCCAGGCCGGAGGTGACGTGGAGGACGATCGCGCCGCCGCCGTGCAGCCCCAGCCACGAGGGGTCCTGGACGAGGCTGCCCGCGGTGACGAACTGCCAGACCACGGCGAGGACGCTGAGGGCGGCGGTGACCTGCAGGGCGCGCAGCGCCGCGGAGGAGCCGGTGGAGCGGCGCGTCCCGGACGAGCGGGACGAGCGGGCGGTGGTGGTCACGGGGGGCCTCCCGGGAGCGGGGGCCGCTGCTCTGCAGCCCGTCGGGGCCACACCAGCACCCCCGGGGCCGGACCGCCACCCGCCGCGCCACCCCGGCCGTGCCACCGCTCAGCGGTGCGGTGGTCAGGGGACCGGGGGGTCGTCCGCCGGGTCGGGCGGACCCTCCGCCCACCCCGGGCCGGTCGGCGTCGCCTCCCGTCACCGGAGCCCGAAGAGAGTGGCCGAGGCGCCGCCGTTCACGACGACGACGCCCGGCAGCACCCGCACGGTCGGGAAGGGGCGCCTGTCGGTCGCGGACGGCTCCTCGAGCCGGAGCAGGCGCGGCGTCCCGCCGTCCCACGGAGCCACCTGGACGTCGATGACCGGGTCCTCGTAGTCGTCGTCGACGAAGCAGGCGCCGAGGAGGGCGTCGCCCCCGTCGACCTGCGGGCGGCCGCAGAGGACGCTGTCGGCCACCCGCTGCAGGCGGTCAGCGCTCTGCCGCCCGTACCCCGCGGACTCCCCGCCGTCCTCGAGCAGACGACCCCACGTCGCGTCCGCCGTGAAGCCCTCCACCACCGACAGGGGCCGGGGTCCCGCGTCGTCGAGCACGACGCGGCCGTCCTCGGCCGCCAGGACCAGGTCGACGAGGCCGTCGCCCAGCTCGTCGCGCACCTCGACGCGCACCGCGGACCCGTCGGGCGAGGCGGCGACCCGGAAGGCGTCCCGGGCGAGGAGACGGGGGACCGCGCCCGGGTCGGCGTCCACGTCGGTCGTCGCCCGCAGCGTCCGGTCCCAGCGCCAGAGCTCCTCACCGGTGCCGGGGGCCAGAGCGGCCACCCGGACGTCCAGCTCCTGCTCGCCCCGTTCGACGGCGCCGCACAGGAGCAGCACGACCACGGCCGGCGACGTGGCGGCCGAGCCGCGCAGCTCGCACCCCTGCGCGGCGGCGGCGAGGGTCCGCTCGTCGGACCCGTCGAGGGCCCAGGTGCTCACCTCTCCCGTCTCGTCGTCGACGCCGGTCACGAGGTGGGTGCTCGTCAGCGGCAGCTGGTACTGCCCGGAGTAGCCCGAGGAGCCACCGCCGCGGATGCTGCCCGCGACCTCCCCCGTGGTGCCGTCGAGCGCGACGAGACGGCTGCCGCCGTCGCTGCCGCGGGTGCCCGACTCGTGCACCACGACGACGTGCTCGCCACCCGGGGACGCCGTGAGCTGGACGGTCCGCGCACCGGCGAGCTCGTAGCGCCAGCGCTCCTCGCCCGTGGCGCCGTCGAGGGCCACCACGCCCCGCTCCGTCCGGTACGCCACCCCGCGGCCGGCTGCGACGACCTCCAGCTCCCCGTACCGGCGGTCGAAGATCTCGGCGACGTCGTCGTGGACGTCCCGCGCCCACGCGACCTCGGTCGGGGCGACGGGCTCAGCGGGCAGCACCGCCTCCTCGGGGCCGTCAGCGGTCGTGGACCGCACGGGTGCCACCTCCAGCGCGAGGCCGAGCCCGACGGAGACGAGCACGACCACCAGGGCGCCTCCCAGCGCCGCGGCGACGGGGGCCAGCCGCGGCGAGGTCGGTCGGGTCGCCGGCTCGGGCGCAGGCCGTGATCTGCGGTGCCGCGGCAGCGCCAGCCCCACCAGCGCCGTCCCGACACCGACGGCCACCAGCCCCGCGGCCAGCAGCGGGACGTCCCGGTCGACGAGCCCACCGACGAGGTCGAGGACGAGGCCTGCGGTGACCAGAGCGGCGTCCGCCAGGAGCAGGGCGGCAGCGGCGAGGAGCGAGCCCCGCGGCGGGAGCAGGTGCGTCAGCCGTCGCTCCCGGAGCGTGGCGACGACCACCACCAGGACCGCCACGACCATCAGCACCGGCACCAGCCACGGCAGCGTCTGCGGTCCCGGACCCCGAGCCGTCGTGAGCGCCAGGACCACCGCCGCCGTCCCGCCCAGCAGCAGCGCGGCGGCTGCGACGCCGCGCAGGTGGGCCCGGACGTGGTGCGGCCACCGGGTCGGCGCCCCCGGCGCCGCGGTCCCGTGCCGGGCCCCGCGGTCCCGGTCCACCCCGGTCGCCGGGGCGGGGCCGGGCCGTCCCGCTGCGTCTCCTGGCTGCACCACGGCCGGATCCTCCCTCAGGGCCGCCGTCGGCGACGGCGGACGGGGACGCCTCCCTCGGACGGGCCCACGACCGGGTGCGGCGCCCGTGCCGGGGGCTCGCGGTGCTCGCCGCCTGCAGCTCCTCGGTCGCGCGCCTCAGCGGCCGAAGTCGGCCTTCCGGATGAGCGCGTGGACGCCCGTCGTGCGGTCGACGACCTGCGAGACGGCGAAGTCCGTGGCCGCCGACAGGTAGGTGTAGGCCACGGGGCCCGGCATCCCCAGCTCCTCGGTGAGGAAGGCCAGGGCGTGGCGCACGGCCTGCCGCACGGCGACGTCGAGGTCCGTGCCGTTGCCGCCGCCCTCGGGGCCGTCCTGGTCGGACAGGCCGATGGGGATCCAGTGCTCGGGCGTCTCCGCGAAGGGCTGCTCCGCGGTGATGCGGGGGGCGCCGTCGCCCGGGCGGACGACGGACAGGCGGAGCCGGGCGCGCAGCGAGCCCTCCATCGCCGTGAGCGCCACCTCGCCGTCGCCCTGCGCCATGTGCGGGTCCCCGACGAAGAAGAGGGCCCCCGGCACGCGCACCGGCAGGTAGAGGGTGGCGCCGACGCCGACGTCCGCCACGTCGATGTTGCCGCCGGCGTCCGTGGGCGGCACCGAGTCGACCAGGGCCGTCGTGTCGCGGGCCACGCCCATCATGCCGAGGAAGGGCCGCAGCGGGAACCGCGCCGGCACGGGGCCGGGCATGGCGCCGACGAGGCGGCCCTGCCGGCTCTGGACCTCGGTGAAGACGCTGACGTTGCCGCCCTGGTTGAACCACTCGGCGAGCGAGGGGTCGCCGCGCCACGCCTCCGGGTACTCCCCGGGCAGCGCCCCCTTGCCGTGGCGGTTGGAGATGACGCCGTAGGGCACGCGCGGGGTGAGCTCGAGGACGTCGACCTTCAGGACGTCACCGGGCCGGGCGCCCCGCACGTGCACCGGGCCCGTGACGACGTGCGGCCCCGGGCCGTCGTGCGGGGTGCGCGCGGCGACGCCGATCGCGTCCTGCAGCACGGCGTCCGGGCTCACCCCGAAGGAGGTGAAGTAGCCGAGCGGGTCCTTGCCCTGGTCCTCCAGGACGCCCTCGTGGGACACGGTGTCCATGGTGAGGACCGTCCCCGACGTCACCCGCGCCACCGGGTCGGTGCTCCGCGTGGGCAGCCGCCCCCACAGCGCGGTGGCCGGGTCGCACGGCACGTAGGTCTCCCGGGCCGGGGGCCGCCGCAGCGGCTGCAGCACCTGGACCGGCCCGCCCGCGGCGCCGCCCGGGGCGGCGAGCGCCGGCGCTGCCGACCCGCCGACCACCGCGGCGGCCGCAGCGCCCATCCCCGCCGCGGCGCGGACGAAGCCCCGCCGACCGAGGCCGCGCGCGAGCACCTGCGCCGCCTGCTCCGGCGTCGGGCCGATCGCCGGCCCGTCGGTCAGCAGGACGGCCCCGTCACGCCGCTGGGTCGTGATGTCGTCCACGTCGTCCTCCTCGTCCGCCGACCCTGGGCGGGACGGCGGGTGCACGCTCCTGCGCCCGTGTTGCCCCGGCGTGTCCCCGCGTTGCCGGCGCGTGACGACGCCGCACCCCTCCAGGGCGAGTCGTCGCCGGTTCGCCCTCGTGGTGGCCCTCCGGAGGGCGAGTCGTCGCCGGTTCGCCCTCGGGGTGGCCCTCCGGAGGGCGAGTCGTCGCCGGTTCGCCCTCGGGGTGGCTCTCAGCGGGACGAGCCGTCGCCCGGTCACCCCCGGAGGGCGGGTTGCCCCGTCGCGGTCGCGGCGCGGAGGATCGCCCCGCCGCGCGGTGCCGACGCCGCGCGCGGAGGAGGAGCCGTGGCCGCCCCGTTCGCCCACCCCGAGCACGAGCCCGTCGCCCGCGCCGCCGCCGGCTTCGCGCGGACCCACGCCGACCTCGTGGCCCTGCGGCCCGAGCCGCTGCACCTGCTGGCCCGCACCCGGCACGCCGGCCGGCGCACCGGCCTCGTCTCGGGCGGCGGCGCCGGCCACGAGCCGCTGCACGTCGGCCTCCTCGGCCCCGGCCTGCTCGACGGCGCCGCGCCCGGCATGGTCTTCACCTCCCCGCACAACCGGCAGGTCCTCGAGGCCGGCCGGGCGGCGGCGGGGCCGGACGGCGTCGTGCTCGTCGTGAAGAACTACACGGGCGACGTCATCAACTTCCGCATCGCCGCGGAGCGCCTGCGCCTCGAGGGGGTCCGCGTCGGCGAGGTGCTCGTGGACGACGACGTCGCCACCGACTCCGCCGACAACGCCGCCGGACGCCGGGGCACCGCGGCCACCGTCGTCGTCGAGAAGCTGCTCGGCGCGGCGGCGGACGCCGGGGCCGACGTCGACGCCCTGGTGGACCTCGGCACCCGCGTCGTCGCGGCGAGCCGCAGCCTCGCGGTCGCGTCCCGGGCGCAGACCGACCCGGCGACGGGCGAGCCCGCCTTCGCGCTGGGCCCCCACGAGCTCGAGCTCGGCGTCGGCATCCACGGCGAGCGCGCGGAGCGCACCGTCGCGCGCCCGCCCCTGCCCGAGCTCGTCGAGCAGCTCGTCGGGCAGGTCCTGGCCGCCCTGCCGGCGGAGCCCGGCGAGGCGTCCGGCGCGGCCGGCGACGGCGTGCTCGTCGTCGTCAACGGCCTCGGCGCGACGACGCAGCTCGAGCTCTACGCGGTGATGGAGGAGGTGACCGAGGCGCTCGACCGGCGTGGGGTCGCCGTCGCCGGCGCGCTCGTCGGCACCTACGTGGCGGCCCTCGACATGCACGGCTTCTCGGTGACGCTGACGGCGCTCGAGGAGGGCTGGCTCGACCTGTGGCGGGCGCCGTCGTCCTCGGCGGCGCTCTCGGGCGGCGGCCCCGGCGGGCCCGAGGTCGTGCCCGCGCCGTGGTCGGGCGCCGGTGGTGAGCCCCCGGCGGCCGCGGCGCCGGTGGACGG
>NZ_JABEMA010000168.1 GCF_013004605.1 Pseudokineococcus marinus | reverse complement strand
CGCCCGCCCGGGGCCGGGCGGGGCAGGGGCCGGAGCGCCGTCGCCGTCGCGGCGCGCCCCCTCGGGGTCGACGAGCACGGGGCCGGTGACCTCGGCGGCGACGAGCCGGCCGCCCACCGGGAGCTGGACGACGTCGCCGACGCGCTCGCGCCCGCCGGCCAGCAGGGCGAGGGCGAAGGGCCGGCCGAGCGCCGCGCTGCGGTAGCTCGAGGTGACGTGCCCGAGCATCGGCACGGGCGGGGCGGGCAGGTCCTCGCCGACCGGGACGTCGACCACCTGGGAGCCCTCGGGCAGCACCGACTCGCCGTCCACCGGCAGGAGCCCGACGAGGTGCTTCCGGTCCGGTCGCTGGTCGTCGGCCCGCGCGAAGGACCGCTTGCCGACGAAGTCCGCCTTCTTCTTCGAGACGACCCACTCCATGCCGAGGTCCTGCGGCGTCACCGTCCCGTCGGTGTCCTGCCCGACGATCGGGTAGCCCTTCTCGGCGCGCAGCACGTGCATCGTCTCGGTGCCGTAGGGGGTGATGCCGTGCTCCTCGCCGGCCGCGAGGAGGCGCCGCCAGACCTCCTCGGCGTGCACCGAGCTCACGTGCACCTCCCAGGCCAGCTCGCCGGAGAAGCTGATGCGCGCCAGGCGGACGGGGACGCCGTCGAGCTCGGTCTCCTGCCACGTCATGAAGCCGAAGCCCTCGGCGCTGACGTCCACCCCGGGGAAGACGGCACCGACGACGTCGCGCGAGCGCGGACCGACGACGGGGAGCGCGGCCCACTGCTCGGTCACCGAGGCCAGGTGCACGCGCAGGTCGGGCCACTCGGTCTGGAGCCACTCCTCCATCCAGTCGAGGACCTTGGCGGCGCCGCCGGTGGTCGTCATGACCATCCAGCGGTCCTCGGCGAGCCGCAGGAGCACGCCGTCGTCGAGCACCATGCCGTCGACGCCGCACATCACGCCGTAGCGCACGCGCCCGACGGCCAGCGTGCTCATGAGGTTCGTGTAGAGCCGGTCGAGCAGCACGCCGGCGTCGGGTCCCTGGACGTCGACCTTGCCGAGCGTGGACCCGTCGAGGATCCCGACGCCGCCGCGCACGGCAGCGCACTCGCGCAGGACGGCGGCCTCCATGTCCTCCCCCGGCCGGGGGTAGTAGCGGGGGCGCTTCCACTGCCCGACGTCCTCCCACACGGCGCCCCGGTCGCGGTGCCAGTCGTGCAGCGCGGTGGTGCGCTCGGGGTCGTAGAGCGAGCCGCGGTCACGCCCGGCGAGGGTGGCGAAGACGACCGGGGTGTACGGCGGGCGGAAGGTCGTCGTGCCGACGTCCTCCGGCCCGCATCCGACGAGCTCGCCGAGCAGGCCCGACATGACGACCCCCGACGTCTTGCCCTGGTCGTGCGCCGTGCCGATCGTCGTGTACCGCTTGACGTGCTCGGGCGAGCGCAGACCCGCGCCGACCGCGCGGCGCACGTCGGCGACCGTGGCGTCGCGCTGGACGTCGACGAACTGCCGCGCGGGGTCGCCGTCGTCGCCGGGCACCACCCACATCAGGTCGGGGGCGCTGACGGGCACGGGCGGGTCGACCACCGGGTCGGCCTGCGGCGCGCGCGGGACCCCGCCCGTGGAGAGCGGCCCCAGCCCGAGGGCCGCCACCGCCGCGCGGCCCACCTCGCGGCCACCGAGCAGGCACCCCTCGAGGTCGAAGGCGGCGGCCGCCGAGCCGACGACGTCGAGGTCGGGCAGCTGCTCGGCGGGCAGGAAGGCGCCGAGGGCGGCGTCGAAGCGGAGCCGCCCGCGGGCCTGGCTGTAGAGGTGCACGGCCGGGTTCCAGCCGCCGCTGACGAGCAGGAGGTCGCAGGGCAGCTCCTCGACCTCGCCGCCGTCGCGCGGGCGCACCAGCGCGGCGCTCACCCGCTCGACGCCCCGGGTGCCGACGACCACCGACCCGGTGCGCACGGGGAGGCCGCGCGCGCCGCAGGCCGCGGACCAGGCCGCGGGCGCGCTCGCCCGCGTGTCGACGACCGAGACGTCGACGCCGGCGTCGGCGAGCTCGACGGCCACCTGGTACGCGCTGTCGTTCGTCGTGAGGACGACCGCGCGCTCCCCCGCGAGGACGCCGTAGCGGTGCAGGTAGGTGCGGGCGCTGTGCGCGAGCATCGTGCCGGGGCGGTCGTTGTCGGCGAAGACGACCGGCCGCTCGTGGGCGCCCGTGGCCACGACCGTGCGGCGGGCCCGCACGCGCCAGACGCGCTGGCGCGAGAGGTGCGCCGGCGCCTCGCCGCCGAGGTGGTCGGTGCGCCGCTCGACGGCGAGGGCGGAGCCGTCGTCGTAGACGCCGAAGACGGTGGTGCGCTGCAGGTGCGTCACCTCGGGCAGCGCGGCGAGCTCGTCGACGACGGCCGCGACCCACGCGGTGCCCGGTCGGCCGTCGATGCGGTCGGTGCTGCCGAGGAGGGAGCCGCCGGCCTCGGACTGCTCGTCGACGAGCGCCACGCGGGCGCCGGCGCGGGCGGCCACCAGCGCGGCGGACAGCCCGGCGGGGCCGGCGCCGACGACGAGGAGGTCGACGTGCAGGTGCCGGGCGTCGTAGCGGGCCGCGTCGGGCAGGTCGGCCAGCCGCCCCTGCCCGGGGACGCCGTCGGCGACGAGGCCGTCGTAGAGCTCCACGGTGCTCGCCAGGAGCATCGGCTCGGGGAAGGGCTCCTCCACCTGCACGAGGCTCGTCGGGTCCTCCGCCCACGCCGCCCCGATGCCGCGCGGGCGCCCGAGCTTCACGCTCGTCGCGACCTGGTGGACGCCGTGCGCCAGCAGCGCGGAGGCGAGGGTGTCGCCGGGGTGCCCCGTGAGGGTCCGGCCGCCGAAGGTGAAGGCGAGGGTGCGGCTGCGGTCGACCCGCCCGCCCGCGGCGGTGCGGAAGGGGGCGGTGCTCACGCCGTCACCGGCCTCTCGCTCGTCGTGGTGGGGCCGCCGGCGCGGGCCGGGCTCCCGGGCGGCAGCGGCACCGCCTCGGGCATCGGCGCGCCGGTGCGGTAGACGGCGGAGAAGCGGTAGGAGACGGTGTCGCGCAGCGCGTTGAACCAGCGCCGGCACCCGGCGGAGTGCACCCACCGCTCGGCGAGGGTGCCGCGGGTGTTGTCGCGGAAGAAGACGTAGTGGGCCCACTGCTCGTCGTCGAGGTCGGCGGGGCGCTCGGGGTAGGGCACGTGGGCCTGCCCGCCGTAGGAGAACTCGACCTCCTCGCGGGGGCCGCACCACGGGCACTCGATCAGCTGCACGGCTCGTCCTGTCGTCGTGGGGTGGCGGGTCTGCGGGGTCGCCGGGTGCGGGGTCAGTGCGCGACCGCGGCGGCGCCGTGCTCGTCGACGAGCCGGCCCGTGGTGAAGCGGTCGAGGCTGAAGGGCGCCGCGTAGGGGTGCGGCTCACCGTTGGCGATGGTGTCGGCGAAGACCCACCCCAGCCCCGGCGTCGCCTTGAAGCCGCCCGTCCCCCAGCCGCAGTTGAGGAAGACGTTCTCGTAGGGCGTCCGGCCGACGATCGGCGAGGCGTCCGGCGTCGTGTCGACGACGCCGGCCCACGTCCGCAGCAGGTGGGCCCGGGCGAAGACGGGGAAGAGCTCGACCGCCGCGGCCATCTGCCGCTCGATGACGTGGAAGGCGCCGCGCTGGCCGTAGCCGTTGTAGGAGTCGACGCCCGCGCCCATGACGAGCTCGCCCTTGTGCGCCTGCGAGACGTAGACGTGCACCTGGTTCGACATGACGATCGTCGGGTGCACGGGCTCGAGGAGCTCGGAGACCAGCGCCTGCAGCGGGTGGGACTGGATCGGCACGCGGATGCCGAGCATGTCGGTGAGCACCGACGTGCTGCCCGCCGCCGCGAGGGCCACGGTGCCGCAGGCGATGTCGCCGCGCGTGGTCTTCACGCCCGTGACGCGGTCGCCGTCGCGGACGAAGCCGGTGACCTCGCAGCCCTGGATGATGTCGACGCCCGCCTCGTCGATGCGCCGGGCGAAGCCCCAGCCCACGTAGTCGTGCTTGGCGATGCCCGCCCGCGGCTGGTAGGTCGCCCCGAGGACGGGGTAGCGGATGTCGGAGGAGGTGTTGACGATCGGGCAGAGCTTGGCGACCTCCTCGGCGTCGACCCACTCCGCGTCGATGCCGTTGAGCGTGTTCGCCTCGACCCTGCGCACCGAGTCGCGCACGTCCTGGAGGGTGTGCGCGAGGTTGAGCACGCCGCGCTGGCTGAAGAGGATCGGGTAGCCGAGGTCCTCCTCGAGCCCCTCCCAGAGCTTCAAGGAGTGCTCGTAGATCGCCGCCGAGGCGTCCCACAGGTAGTTCGAGCGGATGAGCGTCGTGTTGCGCGCCATGTTGCCGCCGGCGAGCCACCCCTTCTCCAGCACGGCGATGTTCGTGATGCCGTGGTTCTTGACGAGGTAGTGCGCCGTCGCGAGGCCGTGGCCGCCCCCGCCGACGACGACGACGTCGTAGGAGCGCTTCGGCTCGGGGTTCCGCCACAGCGCGTCGGGGTGCTCGGGCAGGTCCGCGCCCGGGGTTCGGGGCGCCGCCGCCCGGCCGGCCGGGCTCACCGGTCGACCTGCTGCTCGTCCGGGGCCATGTGGCCCTCCCTGCTGTCGACGACTGATGTATCAGTGGTCGTGGACTGTAGGATCGCCGGGCGAGGTGGTCAACCACCTCCGACGACATCGGTGCACGCCGCGGCTCCTGGTCCCGCCAGGAGCCGGGGCGGGGAGGGCGGGGCCGTGCGGCGCAGCGAGGTGCAGGAGCGGGGCGCCGGCGTGGGGGGGCCCCACCCGGGCGGCCCCCCGTCGCCCCGGGAGGCGGGGCGCGGCAGCGGACCGTCGCGCGCCGGTGCTGCTGCTCGCGGGGGATCCCTGGCCGACCTCGCCTACGAGCACCTGCGCGACGCCCTGCTCGTCCTGGAGGTCCGGCCCGGCGCCCCGCTCAAGGACGACGTCGTCGCCCGCGAGCTCGACGTCGGCCGCACCCCGGTCCGCGAGGCGCTCAAGCGCCTCGAGACCGACCGGCTCGTCGTCACCTACCCCCGGCGCGGCACCTTCGCCGCGCCCATCGACATCAGCGACCTGGGGCAGATCTCCGAGGTCCGCCGCAGCCTCGAGCCGCTGGCCGCGGCGGGCGCCGCGCGGCGCGCCACCGACGAGCAGCGCGCGGGGCTCGCCGGGCTGGCGGCCACCATCGCCGCGCTGGACCCGCCGGCCATGACGGCCGTCGAGCTCATGCGCCACGACGTCGCGGTGCACCGGGGCGTGTACGCCGCGAGCGGCAACCCGCACCTCGAGGACGTCCTCGTGCGGCTGGACAACCTCGCGACGCGCATCTGGTGCCTCGTGCTCGACCGGTTGCCGGCCATCGGCGGGCACGTCCACGAGCACGTCGACCTGCTGCGCGCGGTCGTCGAGGGGCGTGAGGACGACGCCGCCGCGCTCGCCGAGGAGCACGTGGCCGCCTTCGAGCGCACGGTCCGGGGCGTCCTCTGAGCCACGCCCCGCCGTCTACACGCCTCCGGCGCCGAGGTGCCGGCGCAGGAAGGCGAGGGTGGCCAGGTCCTCCGCCGTCCCGCCGCCCTCGTGGCCGTTGAAGGGGTAGACGGCCATCTCCTTGGGCCCGCCGTAGGCGTGGAAGGCGCCGAAGACGGTCGACGGCGGGACCACCGCGTCCATGAGGGCGGCCGAGAAGCGCGCCGGCGCCCGGCCGCGCCGCGCCATGACGACGCCGTCGACGTGGGCGAGGACGCCCATGACGAGGTCGACCTGCTCGCGGTGGGTCGCGAGGTAGCGCGTGACCTCGTGGAACGGGTCGGCGTCGGTGATGGCGAGGGCCCTCGGGAAGTCGCAGAGGAAGGGCACCTCGACGGCCAGCGCCGCGACGTCCGGCACGAGCGCCGCGGCGGCGATCGCCGTGCCGCCGCCCTGGCTCGTGCCCGCGACGGCGACGCGCTCGGGGTCGAGCCCGTCGAGCGTGCGCACGGCGTCCACGGCGCGCGCCGCGTCCGTGAAGAGCCGCCGGTAGTAGTAGGTCTCGGGCGAGGTGATGCCGCGCGTCATGACGCCGGGCACCTGGGGCCCGTTGGTCCCCGTGTCGGGCGTGTCGCCGCGGCTCCAGCCGGAGCCCTGCCCGCGGGTGTCCATCTGCAGGTGGGCGAAGCCGGCGCTCGCCCACAGGAGCGACTCCTCGGCCGCACCCCGGCCGCCGCCGTAGCCGACGTACTCGACGAGCACCGGCAGCGGTCCCCCGCCCCGCAGGGCGGGCGCGGGCAGCCGCAGCCAGGCGCGGACGGGCTCGCCGGCGAAGCCGGGGAACGTGACGTCGTGCACCTCGAGCGTGCGCAGCGGCGTCTCGACGGGACGGACGGCCACCTCCCCGCCCGCGGCGCGCGCCTCCGCCAGGGTCCGGGCCCAGAACGCGTCCACGCCGTCCGGGTCCTCGACGGCGCTGCGGTACTCCCACAGCTCGGGCTCGCTGATGTCGGTGCGCATGGCCGCATCCTGGCCGGGCCGGAGCCGCTGGTGCGGGAGGCGGCAGCCCCTCGTCGTGCTCTTCCGCGACGAGGGGCTGCCACCTCGTGGGGCGGCGGACGAACGGGGCCTTCCCGACGAGCGCCCGGCGCGGCACCATCGGGGCAGGGAGGTGCCGGCGTGGACGACGGGCGGACGGGGTCGGGATCGGTGCCGGGCGCGGGAGCGCGCTCGGGAGGCCTGCCGCGCGACCTGCTCGCCGCCGCCTCGCGCCTGGAGCGGGCCCTCGCCGACGGCGACGAGCGCGCGGCCGGCGCCGTCG
>NZ_JABEMA010000167.1 GCF_013004605.1 Pseudokineococcus marinus | reverse complement strand
CTTGGCGACGCCGCCGACCGCGACGACGGCGGGCCGGTCGCGGCCGAGGCGGCCGCGGACGTCGAGCGCGAGCGTGCGGAGGTCGTCGGCCGAGGCCACCTCCCCGGCGTCGTGCCCGGCGTAGGCCACGCCGAAGACGTCGGTCGGCGCCGCGGCGAGCTGCCCCGCCGCCGCGAGGACGCGCTCGGTGCGCTGGCGGGCCAGCTCGCGGTCGGCGTCCCGCAGGCGCCCCACGACGTCGCGGACGCGGGTGACGACGTCCCCCTCGCCCGCCCCGAGCACCTCGGTCACCTGCGCCACGAGGTCGCGCTCGCGCGCGAGGTAGCGGAAGCCCTCGACGCCGACGACGGCCTCGACGCGCCGGTTGCCCGCGCCCACGGAGGACTCGCCGGTGAGCACCAGCGGGCCCACCTGGCTGCTGCGCTGCACGTGCGTGCCGCCGCAGAGCTCGCGCGACCACGGACCGCCGATCTCGACGACGCGGACCTCCTCGCCGTAGGTCTCGCCGAAGAGCGCCAGCGCCCCCCACTCGCGCGCCTGCGGCAGCGTCATCCACTGCGCGGTGACGGGCAGGTCGTCGCGGACCGCCAGGTTGCTGACGTCCTCGACGTCGCGCCGCTGCTGCGCGGACAGCCCGCCCTTCCAGGCGAAGTCGAGACGCAGGTACCCGGGCCGGTTGTAGGAGCCCGACTGCTGCGCCGACGGGCCGAGCACCTGCCGCAGCGCGGCGTGCACGACGTGCGTGCCCGAGTGCGCTTGGCAGGCGTCGACGCGCCACTGCGGGTCGACGGACGCCTGCACCTGCGCGCCCTGCGCCAGCTCGCCGTCGAGGACGCGGACCTGGTGGACGACGAGGCCCTTGATCGGGCGCTGCACGTCGAGGACCTCGGCCGAGCCGCCGTCCCAGACGAGCGTCCCGGCGTCGGCGCTCTGACCACCGGACTCGGCGTAGAAGGGCGTGCGGTCGAGGACGACCTCGACGACGCGCCCCTCCCCCGCCGCCACGACGGGCTCGACGCCGTCGACGACCGCGAGCACCTGCCCCGTCGTCGTCAGCGTCGTGTAGGCCTGCCAGTCGGTCGGCCCGTTCGCCTCGAGGACCTCGCGGTAGGCGCCCGTCGCCGCGGCGCCGCTGCGCTTGGAGCGCGCGTCGGCCCGGGCGCGCTCGCGCTGCTCGGTCATGAGCTCGCGGAACCCCTGCTCGTCGACGGACACGCCCTGCTCGGCGGCCATCTCGAGCGTGAGGTCGATGGGGAACCCGTAGGTGTCGTGCAGCTGGAAGGCGCGGGTGGCCGGCACCTGCGTGCCGCCGCCCTGCTTGGTCTCCCGCACGGCCGTGTCGAGGATGGTCGTGCCCGCCACGAGCGTGCGCCGGAACGCCTCGTCCTCCGCGGCGACGACCTCGCTGATGCGCCCGAAGTCGGCCTCGAGCTCGGCGTAGGAGCGCGCCATGCGCTCCTTCGAGACGGCCGTCAGGTCGGCCAGCGACGGCGCGTCGACGCCGAGCAGGCGCATCGCCCGCACCGCGCGGCGCAGCAGCCGGCGCAGCACGTAGCCGCGGCCCTCGTTGCCGGGGCGGACGCCGTCGCCGACGAGCATGAGTCCGCTGCGCACGTGGTCGGCGACGACCCGCAGGCGCACGTCGGACGCCGGGTCCGCGCCGTAGCGCACCCCCGCCATCGCCGAGGCCGCCTCGATGACGGGGAACACCTCGTCGATCTCGTACATGTTGTCCTTGCCCTGCAGCAGGTACGCCACCCGCTCCAGGCCCATGCCCGTGTCGATGTTCTTGCGCGGCAGCTCCCCGAGGATCGGGAAGCCGTTCTTCCCGCCGCCCTCGCCCCGCTCGAACTCCATGAACACGAGGTTCCAGATCTCGATGTAGCGGTCCTCGTCGGCGGCCGGGCCGCCGTCGCGGCCGAAGCGGGCCCCGGCGTCGACGAAGATCTCGCTGCACGGGCCGCACGGCCCCGGGCCGCCGGTCGACCAGTAGTTCGAGTCCATGCCCAGACGCTGCACGCGGTCGGGCGACACCCCGACGTCCTTCGTCCAGATGCGGTGGGCCTCGTCGTCGTCCTCGTAGACGGTGACCCAGAGGTCCTCCTCGCGGAACCCGTACCCGCCCTGCTCCTGCGGCGTGGTGACGAGCTCCCACGCCCACGGGATCGCCTTCTCCTTGAAGTAGTCCCCGAAGGAGAAGTTGCCGTTCATCTGGAAGAACGTGCCGTGGCGGGTGGTCTTGCCGACCTCCTCGATGTCGAGGGTGCGCACGCACTTCTGCACGCTCGTCGCGCGGTCGAACGGCGCCGGCTCCCGCCCCGTGAGGTAGGGGATGAAGGGCACCATGCCGGCGACCGTGAAGAGCAGCGTCGGGTCGGGCGAGACGAGCGAGGCGCTGGGGACCACCGTGTGGTCCTTGCCCTCGAAGAAGCTGAGCCAGCGACGGCGGATCTCCGCGGTCTCCATGGGGGGCCTTCCGTGTCGGGAGGTCGTTCACGCCCGGCGGGGCGCCGACCCCGGTCCGGCGGCGGCTCGGGAGCCTGCGGCGCCGGGGGTGGGCGGCGCGTCAGCCGCGGGGGCTCGAGGGGTGGTCGATGAGGTCGCGCGCCTCGGTCTCGCTCATGGCACCGGCGTCGACGCCGAGGGCCACGCGCAGCTCCTGCTCGCGCTCGGCGGCCCCGGCGCGCACCTCGGCGGCGAAGGCGCGCGCGGCGTCCGTCCACCCGGAGGCGCGGCCCTGCAGCCCGGCCGGCGTGTACGAGCGGGCGACCCCGGCGGCGCGGCGCACGGCCACGACGCCGGCCACGGCCCCGAGGCCGATCCAGACGAGGCGACCCACGTCAGCCCCGCTTCCGGCGGCCGGCGATCGCGCCCCGCACGCCGTAGGTGAAGGCGGCCACCTTGACGATCGGCGAGCCGAGCGTCGCCGCGAAGAGCGCCGTCAGCGCGGACACGTTGGTGGCGATCTGCGCCGCGCCCGTGGTCACCGTGTCGACGTTCTGCATCTGCTCGTTGACCTGCGTCACGGCCGTCGTCGTCTCGGTGATGAGCGGACGGGTGTCGTCCGACAGGCGGCGCACGGCCTCGCGCGTCTCGTCGAGCACCTTGCCCAGCTTGAGCAGCGGCACCGCGAGCAGCCCCACGAGCAGCACGAACGCGATCGCGGCGATGAACCCCGCGACGTCTCCTCCGGTCATCCGGATCCCTCCAGTCGGTCCGCGCCCACCACCGGACCGGGCCGCGGCCCCTCGGTGGGAGCCGCTGGCCTGCCGTCGGCGGCGCGCGGGCACGGCGCTTCCCGCCCCGCTGCCGAGGCGCGCGGCGACCCTACCGCGCACCCCGCTCACGGACGGCGACCCTGTGGAGGACCTGGCCGGTCGCGGAGGGCGGCGTGCTCGCCCACCGGTCGACGTGAGGAGCTCGACGCGGGTCACCGAGATGACGCGTGGTCACCAGGCGGGGCGCCCGCGCTCGTGGAGGGCACTGGCGACGGCCGCGCGGGGCACGGAGCGCTCCCGAGCCCACCCGCGCGCTGGGTCGGGCAGCGGCCTGCCTGACGTGCCCCCCACGAGCACGGCCACCCCGCTCCTCCCCCGTGGCACCGGCCGCGCCGAGTCCGGGCGAGCTGGCGCTGGCCGGGCACCTGCGGCGACCGCCCGCGGGGCGAGCGGCCGAGAGGTGACGCGCGGAGGGGCGGGCGGGTCCGGTGGGGGCACGTCAGCCGAGCGTCCCCCGGCGGCCGTCAGGCTGCTGGGGGCGCGTAGGCAGTGCCCTCGCCGGACCCGCCCGGCCCGTGCCAGCCCGACCACGACCCACCGGCCACGACCCACCGGCCACGACCAACCGGCCACGACCAACCGGCCACGACAGACCGGGAGGGCGCTCAGGTCAGCGCGAGTAGTACTCCACGACCTTCGCGACGTCGCAGGTCACCGGGACCTCGTCGCGCTCGGAACGGCGGACGACCTCGGCGCGCAGCTCGGCGAGCTCGACGCGCAGGTAGGCGGGCACGTCGGGCAGGACGTCCCGGTGCGCGCCGGCGGCGGCGACCTGGAAGGGCGGCAGGTCGCGGCTGCGCGGCGCGATCTCGACGACCTGGCCGGGGCGCACGCGGTAGGAGGGCTTGTCGACGCGGGCGCCGTCGACGAGCACGTGGCGGTGCACGACCGTCTGTCGGGCCTGGGCGATGGTGCGGGCGAGGCCGGCGCGCAGGACGACGGCGTCGAGCCGGCTCTCGAGGAGCTGGACGAGGACGTCGCCCGTGCGCTCGGGGTGCTTCTTCGCCTCGTCGACGGCGCGGCGCAGCTGGGCCTCGCGGATGCCGTACTGGGCGCGGAGCCGCTGCTTCTCGCGGAGGCGCAGGGCGTAGTCGCTCTCGCTGCGGCGCCGGGCCCGGCCGTGCTCGCCGGGCGGGTAGGGCCGGTTCTCGAAGTGCCTCACCGCCTTCGGCGTGAGGGCGAGGCCGAGGCGGCGGGAGAGGCGGACCTGCTGGCGCGAGCGGGAGCTCGAGGTGCTGGACGACACGGGTGGGGCTCCTGGCGGGATCAGACGGACGGGGTGCCGGCGGACGGGCGGGCGGAGCGAGGTCGGACGCGGGACGCGCCGAGGTCCTCCCTCGACCGCACATCTTAGGCTAGCCTCACCTGCATGACGCACCTGCCGAGCGCCGCGGTCGTGGCCGCCACCGCCCTCTCGGGGTCGGGGACGGCCGTCCTCACCCCCGCCCGGGACGAGGAGCGGGAGGGGTCGCGCATCGCTGTCCTGCACGCCCGCACGCGGGACGGGGAGCTCGTCGTCGTCGCCAGCGAGGCCGCGGTCGGCGCCCTGGGGCTCGGGCGCGGCGGCGAGCACGACGCCGCGGCCCGGCTCGAGGTGGTCGTCGAGGCGGCGCTGCCCGACCTCACGGTGCCGCGGGCGCAGGTGGTCGTCGACGGCTGGGTGCGCCTGGCCGCCCCGCACGAGGCCGCCGGCGCGCTGGGCGCCGTGTGCGCCGCCGGCGACCTCGCGGACCTGGCGGGGGCGTGGCCGGACCCCCGGGTGCTCCTGCTCGACGCGGCCGCCGTCCGGCTGCACTGGCCCGAGGGGTGCAGCGACGTCGCCGTGGCGGACCTGCGCGCGGCGGCGCCCGACCCGGTGGCGCTGCGGGAGGCGGACGTGCTCGGGCGGGTCGAGGCGGAGCTGGGCGACCGGCTCGTCGGCCTGGTCCGCGCGATGGGCCACGCCCACCCCGCTCCGGGCGGCCGCGGCGCCGGCGTCCCCGGGCGCGACCTGGGCCGCGTCAGCGAGGTGCGCTGCGTCGGCGCCGACCGCACGGGGCTCGTGCTGCGGTGCCGGACCGAGGAGCCGTGGGAGGGCCTCGGGGCCGGGTGCCGCTGCGCCGGGCACGACGGAGCGCCCTGCCCCGCGTCGACGACGGCGACCCTGCGCCTGCTCTTCCCCGCACCGGTGGCCGACGCCGACGCGGCCGTCGACGCCCTCGCCCTCATGGTCCTCGGTGCGAGCGCGGGCGGCGCCGCCCGCTGCCCCTACGCCCCCGGCGCCGCACCCGCCTGAGGACCCGCCGGCGCCGCGTCGGCGACGCCGTCACCCCAGCGAACGACGAAGCAGGTGGCGTCGCGCACGACCTCGCCGCCCGCGTGGTCGGTGACGGCGCGCGCCACGAGCCGCGGGGCGTCGAGGACGTCGACGGCCCGCCGCAGCCCCTCCGCGAGGCCGGCCACCCCGAAGGGACGGTCCTCGGGCGAGCGGGCCTCGAGGACGCCGGACGAGGCCAGCACGAGCCGCTCCCCCGCGGCCACGGGCAGCGGCGCGGCGCTGCGGTCGTCGGCGTCCCCGTCACCCAGCGCGGGGCCCCGCGGGAGGTCCAGCTCCTCGAGGGCGCCCCCGTCGGCGTCGTCGGGACCGCCTGCCGTCCACAGCAGCACGGGGACCTCGCCGGCGACGACGACCGAGGCCCCGCCGGTGCGCAGGTCGACGCGGACGAGCACGGCGCCCACCCGCTCGTGACCGCCCGAGCGGTGGCGGAGCACGTCGTCGGCGGTGGCGGCCTGCTCCTCGAGCGCCATCCCGCACCGGCGCGCGTGGCGGACGGCCGCCAGGGCGAGGTCGGCCGCTCGGGCGGCGGCCAGACCCTCCCCTGCGGCCTCCAGGAGGGCCAGCGTGAGGACGTCGTCGTCGACGGCCCAGTCGAACAGGTCGTTGGTGGCGAGGTAGGCCGGCTCGACGAGCGCGGCCAGCTCGACGCCGGGGCCACGGTGCTCCGTGGGGGGCAGGACGTCCCACTGCATCTCCGCGGCGACGCTGAAGACGTGCGAGCGCCGGCGCACCTCGACGTCGTCGCTGCCCTCGGCCGCCTGGCGCAGCAGCAGGGCCGCTGCCGGGGCCGCGGCAGCGAGCACCTCGGCGCACGCGCGCACGGCCGCCCCGGGCGCGGGCGCCTCGGCGAGGAGGACGCCGAGGCGGTGCCCGCGGACGGTGACCGGCTGGCACGTCGTGAGGCCGTCCGGCGCCAGGACGGCGCGCTGCTCGCGGAAGGCCAGCGCCGCCGCGCCCGCGGTGCCGCCCGGCGCCCCCTCCTCGTCGGCGTCGACGAGGTGCGCCACCCCGTCCCCGTCCGCCGCCTCCGGGTCCGCGCGCTCCCGCTCGCCGCCCGCCCCACGGGCGTCCGGAGCCGCGGAGGGCCAGCAGGCCAGGCGGTGCAGCTCGACGAGCTGGTGGTCGACGAGCAGGAGCTCGGCGCGGACGGCGCCGGCGGCCGGGCCGACCACCTCGACGAGCGCCTGCGGCGTCCGCCACGCCGGCACGGCGAGACCCTGCGCGACGAGCGAGGGCACGACCTCGCCCGGCGAGCCGTCGGGCCCGCCCCCGCGCTGC
>NZ_JABEMA010000166.1 GCF_013004605.1 Pseudokineococcus marinus | reverse complement strand
GTCGCCGCGGACCGCCCCGTCGTCTCGCGGGGCTCCGCGACGACGAGCGCGCCGCTGCCGGCGCCGCCGGGCACCACGGCCTCCACGGACCGCCAGCCGGTCCAGCGCCGCTCCGGCAGGCCGAGGTCGACGACGCCGGGCGTGGCGATGGGGCACCGCTCGACGGGGACCACGCGGTGCTCGCGGTGGGCGCGGAAGCCGAGCCGCCCGGCGCCGTCCGCCGCGTACGTGACCCGCGTGCGCCAGCCCAGCCCGCGGGCCGCGTCCTCCGGCGAGGTGCCGGTGCCGGCCGGGACCGGCACCTCCTCGACCTCGACGTCCACCTCGAGACCCGCGAGGCGCTGCAGCTGCTCGCGCAGCACCGCGGCCTTGAGGCGGCGCTGGGCCGCCGGGGCGGCGTGCTGCCAGTCGCAGCCCCCGCAGCCGCCGGGGCCGGCGACGGGGCAGGCGGGCTCCACGCGGTCGGCGGAGGCCCGCAGCACCTCGACGGCGTCGGCCCGCCAGTACGCCGCCCCGTCCCCGGCCTCGGTGAGCCGGGCGCGCACCCGCTCCCCCGGCAGGGCGTGCCGCACGAAGACGACGCGGCCCTCGTGCCGGGCCACGCAGTGGCCGCCGTGGGCGACGTCCCCCACCTCAAGCTCGAGCAGGCCCTCCTCGCCGCCGCTCACCGCGGCGCCCCCGGCCGCGAGCCCGCCCCGGGGTCTCGGTGAACGGGCGGAGCGGCGGGGCCCTCGGGCGACCGCGTGACGGCGCCGCGGCGCACGTCCCCGGGCGCCGGCGCGCGGTCGTCGACGTCGGCGCCCTCGCTGGAGGCCAGCTGCCACGGCACGCTCGCGACGACGACGCCGCGGATGAAGTGCAGGCGCGACTTGAGCCGCAGCGCGCTCTGGTTGTGCAGCAGCTGCTCCCACCAGTGGCCGACGACGTACTCGGGCACGTAGACGACGACGAGGTCGCGGGGGCTCTCCCGCTTGAGGGCCCGCACGTAGTCGACGACGGGCCGGGTGATCTCCCGGTAGGGCGACTCGAGCGCCTTGAGCCGCACCGGCAGGCCACGGCTGTCCCACGCCCGCTGCAGGGAGCGGGTCTCCGCCGGGTCGACGACGACGGTGACCGCCTCGAGCACCGACGGCCGGGACGCCCGGGCGTAGGCGAGGGCCCGCAGCGTGGGCAGGTGCAGCTTGGAGACGAGGACGATGGCGTGCACCCGGCTCGGGAGGACGCGGGGCACGTCGGAGCCCTCGGCCAGCTCGAGCTCGGCGGCGACCCGCGCGTAGTGCGTGCGCACCCCGCGCATGAGGACGAAGAGCACCGCCATGGCGAGGATGGCGATCCAGGCGCCGCGGGTGAACTTGGTCGCGAGGACGATGACGAGCACGACGCCGGTGAGGCCGAGGCCCACGGTGTTGATGGCCCGCGAGCGCAGCATGCGGCCGCGCGCCGCCGGGTCCGTCTCGGTGCGCAGGTGCCGGTTCCAGTGCTTGACCATGCCGAGCTGGCTCAGGGTGAAGGAGACGAACACCCCGACGATGTAGAGCTGGATCAGGCGGGTGACCTGGGCGTCGAAGGCGACGACGAGGACGATCGCCGCTCCCGCCAGCAGGATGATCCCGTTGCTGAACGCGAGCCGGTCCCCGCGCGTGTGCAGCTGGCGGGGCAGCAGCCCGTCCCGGGCGAGGATCGACCCGAGCACCGGGAAGCCGTTGAAGGCCGTGTTCGCGGCGAGGACGAGGATGAGGCCCGTGGCCGCCGTCACGACGAAGAAGGCGAACGGCGCGGAGTCGAAGACGGCGCGGGCGAGCTGCCCGATGACCGGGTCCTGCTGGTAGTCCTCGCCGACGGGCACCCCGTCGCGCAGGAGCTGGGTCGCGGGCAGCTCGGCGAAGCGCAGCCCGGTGAGGTTCGCGAGCGCGATGACGCTGAGCAGCATGGTGATGGCGAGCGCGCCGAGCAGCGCCAGCGTCGTCGCGGCGTTGCGGCTCTTGGGCTTGCGGAAGGCGGGCACGCCGTTGCTGATCGCCTCGACGCCCGTGAGGGCGGCGCACCCGGAGGAGAAGGCGCGCAGGACGAGGAAGGCGCCGACGACGCCGGTGAGGCCCTCCTCGTACCCGGGCTCCGCCACCAGCTCCAGCTCCGCGCTGTCCACCACGGGCAGGTCGCCCGACGCGGCGCGGACGAAGCCCCAGGCGCACATGCCGAGGACGGAGACGACGAAGACGTAGGTCGGGACGGCGAAGGCCCGGCCCGACTCGCGCACGCCGCGCAGGTTGATCCCCATGAGGAGCAGGACGAGGACGACGGCGAGGCTCGTCTCGTGGCCCGCGAGGAAGGGCAGCGCGGACGCCGCGTACTGGGCGCCCGAGGAGATGGAGACGGCGACCGTGAGGACGTAGTCGACGAGCAGCGCGCTCGCGACGACGAGGCCGGCGCCCCGGCCGAGGTTCGTCGTCGCGACCTCGTAGTCGCCGCCGCCCGAGGGGTAGGCGTGCACGTTCTGCCGGTAGGAGGCGATGACGACGACCATGACGACGACGACCGCCACGCCGATCCACGGCGACAGCACGTAGGAGCTGATGCCCGCGATGGCGAGCGTCAGGAAGATCTCGTCCGGCGCGTAGGCCACGGAGGAGAGGGCGTCCGAGGCGAAGACCGGCAGCGCGACCCGCTTGGGCAGCAGCGTGTGGCTGAGGCGGTCGCTGCGGAACGGACGGCCCAGGACGAGGCGCTTGGCGCCGTCCGCGATGCTCTGCACGGCGCCGATGGTAGGAGCCGCCGGGCACCGGCCCGCGCCGCCGCGGGACGGTCCGGGTGGAGGGGGCGCGCGCGGGGGCGCCGGCGCCGGACGGAGTAGCGTCCGGCGCGTGCACTTCGTCGTCATGGGCTGCGGCCGCGTCGGCTCGACCCTGGCCGTGGCCCTCGAGCGCCACGGCCACTCGGTGGCCGTCGTCGACAAGGACGAGCTGGCGTTCCGGCGGCTCGGCGCGGGCTTCGAGGGGCGCACCGTGACGGGCGTCGGCTTCGACCGCGACGTCCTGCTCGAGGCGGGCGTCCAGGAGGCGTACGCCTTCGCCGCCGTGAGCAGCGGCGACAACTCCAACATCCTCGCCGCCCGGGTGGCGCGAGAGGTCTTCGGCGTGCAGAACGTCGCCGCCCGGATCTACGACTCCGCCCGCGCCGAGGTGTACGAGCGCCTGGGGATCCCCACCGTCGCCACCGTCAAGTGGACTGCCGACCAGCTGGTGCGGCGCCTGCTGCCGCGCGGGGTCGTGCCGGACTACACGGACGCGAGCGGGTCGGTGCACCTCGCGGAGGTCTCCGTGCCGGCGTCCTGGGTCGGCACCCGGCTCACCGAGCTCGAGCGGGCGACGTCGACGCGGGTGGCCTTCCTCACGCGGCTCGGCAGCGCCCGCCTCCCCCGCCCCGACACCGTCCACCAGGAGGGCGACGTGCTGCACCTGCTCGTGCCCGACGCGGCCGTGACCGAGGTCGAGAAGGTGCTCGACGCGGGCCCCGAGCCCGACTGACGCCCGGCGTCCCGCACCACCACCGATCCGACCGGCTCCCGGGGCAGGCCCCGGGGGCGGACCCCGAAGGAGGCGCCGTGCGCGTGCTCATCGCCGGCGCCGGCAGCGTCGGCCGCTCCATCGCCCGCGAGCTCCTGGCGGGCGGCCACGACGTGCTGCTGGTCGACCGCAACCCCGAGAACGTCGGCCGCGCCTCCGTCCCGGGGGCGCGGTGGCTCCTCGCCGACGCCTGCGAGATCACGTCGCTGTCCGGCGCCGGCCTGGAGGCCACCGACGTCGTCGTCGCCGCCACGGGCGACGACAAGGCCAACCTCGTCGTCAGCCTCCTCGCCAAGACGGAGTTCGGGGTGCCGCGCACGGTCGCCCGGGTCAACAACCCCAAGAACGAGTGGATGTTCGACGAGGCCTGGGGCGTCGACGTCATGGTGTCGACCCCGCGCCTCATGACCGCGCTCGTCGAGGAGGCCGTCGCCGTCGGCGACGTCGTCGAGGTCTTCTCCTTCCGCGGCGGCGCCCGCATGCTCAGCTACACCATCCCCGACGGGTCCCCGCTGGCCGGGACCGCCGTCGGCAGCACCGACTGGCCGCCGGACACGGTGCTCGTCGGCGTCGTGCGCGAGGGCCGCCCGCTCGCACCGACCGACGACGACGCCCTCGAGGCGCGCGACGAGCTGCTCCTGCTGGCGGGCGACGAGGACGAGCAGGAGCTGCGCGACCTGCTCTCCCCCGGCCGCTGGCAGCGGGACGCCTCGCCGCGGGCGGCCGGCGCCGAGGTCGTCTGAGCCCCCTCAGCCCTCCGCGGGCCCGCGGGCGGGCGCCTCGGCGGGGCGGGTGGCCAGCGGCACCCGGCGCACGAGGAGCCACGTGAGGTAGGCCGCCACGCCGAAGAGCGGGAAGCCCATGACGACGCGGGCCGTGCCCAGGGCGGCGACCTCGTCGGCCAGGTAGAGGGGTCCCTGGACGAGCAGGCGCAGGACGAAGAGCGCGACCCAGATCCACGTCGCCTGCACGTAGACGCGCAGGCGGCGGGGGTCGTCCTTCCAGGCCAGGCGCTCGTCGGTGAGCAGGCCCAGGGCGAGGCCGAGCACCGGCCACGGCCCGCGCGGCACCCGGACCCGTCGGCCGCGGCCGAGCCGCAGGGAGAAGGCCGGCGTCCGCACGGTCGACAGGGCGTACACGGCCGCGTAGACGACGTTGACGAGCAGGCCCCACACGAAGAAGTCGCGCGCCTCCCCCGTCCGCGAGGCGATGAGCGCGCACAGGGCCACGCCGAGCAGCCCCGAGACGGCCTGCCCCGGGGAGCTGCGTCCTACGAGGCGCACGAGCACGAAGAGCGCAGAGGTGCCGAGCGCCGCCCAGATCGCCGCCCGCAGGTCCTGGACGACGCTGATGACGACGACGAAGACGACGCTGGGGAGCGCGACCTCGACGACCCCCCGCGGGCCGCCGAGCGCCTGCGACACCGAGAAGTCGGGACCGAGGGCGGCGGCGAGGCCCGAGCGGCCGGCGGCGGGCGCCGGGCCCTCCGCGGGCGCGCTCCCCTCCTCGGCGCCCCGGCTCACGAGCGCGGCGCGGGGGCCGACGGGAGGAGCTCGTACCGCGGGTTGTACATGACGGCGTGACCGTCGACGACGCTCACGAGCCCCTCGACCTTGATGCGCCGCCCGGCCTCGACGCCCGCGATCTCGCGGCGCCCGAGCCAGACCACGGAGAGCGAGCCGGAGCCGTCGAAGACCTCGGCCTCCAGGGCCGGGGTGCCGGCGCGGGGCCGCAGCGTGACGCTGCGCAGGGCGCCCGCGACGAGGACGCGGTGCCGGTCGCCGAGGGAGGCGCACGGGCTCCCGCCCTCGCGCGCCGACTCGGCCTGCTCGGCGGCGCAGTGCATCTCCTCGCGGCTGCTGAAGCGGCTGACCGCCTCGCGCAGACCGCCCAGCCCCGACCGGGGAGCGACGACGGCGGGGGCGCCGCCCTCGCGTCGGCCCGTCGTGGGGTCCGTCGTGCGGCCCAGGAGCCCGCGGGTGCGTGCCACGACCTCGTCCTCCTCGTCGGCGCGCGCCCTGCGCGCCCCGTCGGCGGTAGTCCGCCGGTGCGGGAGCCGCAGCGGCGCGCGTCCAGCGTAGGCGCTCCGCCGGGCGGTCCCGCGCCGGTGCGGGAGGACCACCCGGACGAGCGCGGGACCCTCGGGCGGCCCCGCCGCGGCCGACCGGGGTCAGCGCGTCTCGGTGGTCTCCGGGCCGCGGTGGAAGGGGTCCAGGGGGCCGAGCCCGTCGTCGCCGCCGTCGGGGGACGCCGGGCTCCCGGTGCCGCCGCCCGGGGCCGGCTGCTGCTCGACCGGCTGGCCGGGCAGGTTCTCGACCTGGCCGGGCTGGGCCTGGCCGGGCTGGGCCTGGGCGGCCTGGGCCTCACCGGGCTGACCGGTGGCGGGGCGGGCCTGGTCCTGGGGCGGCAGCCGCAGCGGCAGCATGTCGCGGGGGGCCATGGCCTCGTCGCCGCGGTCGACGACGACCGCGCGGAGCATCGCCTCGAGCGGGGCCGCGGCCTCGCGCTCCACCGCGGCGCGGCCGCCGAAGACGGCGCGGACGAACCAGCGGGGGCCGTCGACGCCGGCGAAGCGGACGGCGCGGTGCCCGGTGCGGCCGTCGTCGGTGCGCACGGGGACGCGGGCGAGCACCTCGGGCCCGAAGACGCCCTCGGCGTCCTCGCTGGCGCCGCCCTGGCGGCTCACCTGGGCGCGGATCTCGGCGCGGACCTCCTCCCAGATGCCGTCCGTGCGCGGGGCCGCGAAGGCCTGCAGCTGCAGCGTGGAGGGCCCGAGCACGACGACCGCCCCGATGACGCGCTGGGTCTTCTCCTCGAGCTCGAGCCGCAGCTCCATGCCCTGGACGGCGGGCAGGCGCAGCGCCCCGAGGTCCACGCGCGGGCGGGCCGCGTCCTCCTCGCTGATCTCGGTGAGGTCGAAGGGGCCCTGGGTCCGGCGACGCGCCTCGCGCGCCAGCGCCGCGGTGCGCACGCGCTCGGCCTCGGCCTCGGCGGCGACCCGGGCGGCGCGGTCGGCGACCGCCTGGGGGTCCTCCTCCTCGGGGACGGCGACCTCCTCCGCCTGCTCGGCCTCGACGGGCTCGTTCCTGCGGCGCCACTTCACGGCTGCTCCTCCCCGGCGGCGCGCGGGCCCCCGGCGGTCGTCTCGGTCGGGTCGGCTCCGCTGGTGGCGCCGGACCCGCTCGTCCTGGTGGTCGTGCTCGTGGTGCCCGGCGCAGCCGAGCGGGCCGCGCCGCCGGT
>NZ_JABEMA010000165.1 GCF_013004605.1 Pseudokineococcus marinus | reverse complement strand
CGCGAGCGGCCGGCAGCCGAGCGACGTCCACCGCTGCCGGAGCGCCGGCTCCGCCCGCGCCAGGCCGAGCCCGCGCCGCACGAGGACGTGCGGGGGCTTGCGCGCCTCGGCGAGGTCGCGCAGCAGCCGGAAGGTGAAGGTCACCGCGGCCGGGCGCTGCAGGCAGATGGCGTCCGCGAGCAGGGAGCGCTCGCGGCAGGCGGCGACGAGGTCGGCCGCGAAGATCCCCTCGGCCAGCACCACGGGCGCCGTGCCGACGGACAGGTGGACGGTGCCGGTCCGCCGGCTCGTCGGGATGTCGTAGACCGGCACGTCGGCCTCGCCCTCGCGGCACAGGCGCTCGAGGGCGTCGAGCGCCCGTCCGGCGTCCCAGCTGCCCGGGTCGTCCCAGTCGACGATGCCGAAGCGGTGCGGCAGCCCCGGCTCGTCGCCGTCGCGGTAGAAGTCGTCGAGGGCCAGCACGGGCAGTCCGAGGCGGCGGACCATCGACGTCTTGCCCGAGCCGCTCGGCCCCGTGAGGAGCACGACCCGGCGCGCGGGCGGGCGCCGCGCCCCACGGGGCTCCGCGAAGAGGGCCTCCTGGCCGAGGCCCGCCGCCTCCCGCCCGTCCGGACGCGCGTGCCGACCCTCCGCCTCCTGCGGGCCGCTCACGCCGGGAGGGCGATGGCGTCGCGCAGGTCGGTCCGGACGGCGTCCAGGCGCCGCCCGGCCTCGCGGCGGGCCGCCGCGACGGCGGCGCCGTCGGCCGCCCCGCCGCCGTCGACCGGCACGACGACCTCGCAGTAGCACTTGAGCTTGGGCTCGGTGCCGGACGGCCGGACGACGACGCGCGCTCCGTCCGCGGTGCGCAGCACGAGGCCGTCGGTCGGGGGCAGCCCGCCGTCGCCCGCGGACAGGTCGACCACCTCGACGACGTCGCTGCCCGCCAGCGCGGCGGGCGGCTCGGCGCGCAGCCTCGCCATGGAGTCGCTGATGAGCGTGAGGTCGGAGACCCGCAGCGTCAGCGGCGCCGTCGCGTGCAGCCCGTGGGCCCGCGCGAGGTCGTCGAGGACGTCGAGCAGGCCCCGCCCGCGGGCCCTCTCGGCGGCGGCGAGCTCGGTGACGAGGACGGCGGCGCTGATGCCGTCCTTGTCGCGCACGGCCGCCGGGTCGGCGCAGTAGCCCAGCGCCTCCTCGTAGCCGTAGGCCAGCCCGGGCACGCGGCTGATCCACTTGAAGCCGGTGAGCGCGACGGCGCTCTCGAGCCCGTGCGCCTCGGCCACCCGGGCGAGCAGGTCGGAGGAGACGACGGACCGGGCGAGCACCGAGCCCGGGGGCAGGCCCCGCTCGGCGAGGTGGTGGCCCAGGAGGGCGCCCACCTCGTCGCCCGTCAGCTGGCGCCACCCGGCGCCGCCGGGGTCGTCGTCGACGCCGGGCCGCAGGGGGGCCGCGACGGCGCAGCGGTCGGCGTCCGGGTCGTTGGCGACGACGAGGTCGGCGCCCACCTCGCGGGCCAGCGCCAGCGCGAGGTCGAGCGCGCCCTCCTCCTCGGGGTTCGGGAAGGCCGTCGTGGGGAAGTCCGGGTCGGGCTCCGCCTGCTCGGGCACGGTGTGCAGGTCGGTGAGACCGGCTGCGCGCAGGGCCCTCTCGACGAGGGGACCGCCGACCCCGTGGAGCGGGGTCAGCACGACGCGCAGGTCGCGCGGGCCGGTGCGGCCGGCCACCGCGGCGGCGCCGTCGACGTAGGCGTCGACGAGGTCGTCGCCCAGCGCCTCCCAGCCGGCGTCGGCCATCGGCACCTGGGCGGGGTCGGTGACGTCGCCGACGGCCGCGATGCGCGCGGCGATCTCGGCGTCGGCGGGCGGCACGATCTGCGCGCCCTCCTCGCCGGGGCCGCCGAGGTAGACCTTGTACCCGTTGTCCTGCGGCGGGTTGTGGCTCGCCGTGACCATGACGCCGGCGTCCGCGCCGAGGTGGCGGACGGCGAAGGCGAGCACGGGCGTCGGCAGCGGGCGCGGCAGCAGCGACGCGCGCAGACCGGCCCCGACGACGACGGCCGCGGTGTCGAGCGCGAACTCCCGCGAGCCGTGGCGGGCGTCGTAGCCGACGACGACGTGCGGCGGCGACTCCGGGCCGCCCTCCCGGTCGAGCAGGTAGCGCGACAGCCCGGCGGCGGCGCGGCGCACGACGACGCGGTTCATCCGGTTCGGGCCGGGCCCGAGGCGGCCCCGCAGCCCTGCGGTGCCGAAGGCCAGGGGGCCGGCGAAGGCGTCGTCCAGCTCGGCGACCGCCTCCTCCTCGCCGGCGTCCGCGCGCTCGAGCAGGTCGCGCAGCGTCGCGGTCGTCGCCGGGTCCGGGTCGGCGTCGGCCCACGCCCGGGCCTCGTCCCGGCGGGCCGTGCGCGCGTCGGCCAGGGCGCGCTCGCGGTCGGCGTCCGTGGGGGCGCCGTCCCCGGCGGGGGGCGAGCCGGCGCTCACAGCCGCTCCACCACCTGCGCGAGCAGCGCGCCGATGCGCGGGCCCGCCTCGCGCCCGGCCTCGACGACCTCCTCGTGGCTCAGCGGCTGGTCGCCCACGCCGGCCGCGAGGTTCGTCACGAGCGACAGGCCGAGGACCTCGAGGCCGGCGGCGCGGGCGGCGATGGCCTCGAGGGCCGTCGACATGCCGACGAGGCTCGCGCCGAGGACGCCGGCCATGCGGACCTCGGCAGGGGTCTCGTAGTGCGGGCCGGGGAACTGCGCGTAGACGCCCTCGGCCAGGGAGGCGTCGACCTCGCGGGCGACGTCGCGCCAGCGGCGGCTGTAGAGGTCCGTCAGGTCGACGAAGGTCGCGCCCTCGAGGGGCGAGCGGCCGGTGAGGTTGAGGTGGTCGCTGATGAGGACCGGCTGGCCGGGGGAGTAGGCCGGGTCGAGGCCGCCGCAGCCGTTGGTGAGGACGACGCCGCGGCAGCCCGCCGCGGCCGCCGTCCGCACGCCGTGGGCGACGGCGCGCACGCCGCGGCCCTCGTAGAGGTGGGTGCGGCTGCCGAGGACGAGAGCCCGGCGGTCGCTCGAGCCGATCCGGACGGAGCGGAAGACGGGCACGTGGCCCGCCACCGCGGGCGCCGTGAAGCCGGGGACCTCGTCCGCCGGCACCTCCGCCAGGACCTCCATCGCCTCGACGGCAGTCCCCCAGCCCGACCCGAGGACGAGCGCGAGGTCGTGGCGCTCGGCCCCGGTGCGCTCGGCGAGCACCCGGGCGGCGGACTCGGCGGCGCGGACGGGGTCGGCGAGGACGTCGTCCGCGCCCCCGGGCGGCGCCGTCCCGGCGGGCGCGTGCGGACCGGCGTCCGCCGGCGTGGTCGGCTCGCCGGGGCCCCCGGCGGGTGCGGTGCTGGCCATGCCCGCACGCTACCGGCGCCGTCACCCCCGCCTCCCGGCGAGAGCCCGGCACCTCGTCGTCACACGGGCCCTTCCACGGCACTTCGTCGACACTTCGCCCCCGGAGCGGCCTCCATGGGGCACTTCGTCGGCACGTCGCCGGCCGCAGGGCCCCTCAGGCGGCACGTCGTCGTCACGTCGCCGTGGAGGGCGACGCGCGCGGGGCGCGTCCCGTCAGGCGCCGCCGACGAGCCCGGAGGGCGGGGGGCCACCGGCCTCGGACGCCCGGCACGGCCGGGCGCGCAGCGCCGTCACGTACTCGGCGGGGGCGCCCGCGGCCTCGGCGGCGTCGGCGACCATGCCGAGGTAGCGCGCCGCGGGCAGCCCGCCCTCGTAGGCGTCGAGCACGTAGACCCAGGCGAGGACCTGGCCCGAGAGCGTGTCCACGCGCACGCGCACCTTGCGGTAGAGCCCGAGCCCCGCGCCCTCGAGGTCGTCGAGGGCCTTCGCGTCGGCGTCCGTGAGGTCGTACAGGCCCACGTAGACGGCGGCGTCGGCCGCGCTGTCCTGGACGACGGTGGCCAGAGCCCCCTCGAAGCCGCGGTCCTCGCCGCCGAAGGTCAGGCGCCAGCCGTGGAGCCAGCCCGTGCCCGCGAGGGGCGAGTGGGGGGCGCGCTCGGCCATGCGCGCGGGGTGCAGGTTGCTGCCGTAGGCCGCGTACTGGGGCATGCCGGGGACTGTATCCAGCCGCCCGCCGCACCCCGCCGCGGCGCGGGCGCCCCCCGCCGGGTCACGGGAGCGGCGGCCCCCCGGGGCTCCGGGGCGGGGCGAACGGGCGACGACTCGCCCTCCCGAGGCCTCCGGAGAGGGCGAACGGGCGACGACTCGCCCTTCCGAGACCTGCGGGGAGGGCGAACGGGCGACGACTCGCCCTCCCGAGGCCTGCGCAGGGGGCGAACGGGCGACGACTCGCCCTCCCGAGGCCTGCGCAGGGGGCGAACGGGCGACGACTCGCCCTCCGCCGGCGCCCGGAAGGGTCGACGGACGACGACCGGCCCTCCGGCGGGCCCGGCCCGGGCTCGCCGCCCCTCGTTGCCGCCCGCGATCGGGAGTCGCTAGCGTCACGTCACCCGCCGCCGGGGCGAGCGCCCGCGCTCCGCCGCCGGCGACCCGACCCCTTCTGCCCCGAGGTGGACCCGCCGTGCCGCTCCCGCACCTGACCGACGAGCAGCGCGCCGCGGCGCTCGAGAAGGCCGCCCAGGCGCGCCGCGCCCGGGCCGAGATCAAGAACCGCCTCAAGTACGGCCAGGGCTCGTTGGAGCAGGTCGTCCGCGACGGCCAGAGCGACGACGTCGTCGGCAAGATGAAGGTCAGCGCCCTCCTCGAGTCGATGCCCGGGGTCGGGCGCGTCACCGCGCGCAAGATCATGGAGGAGGTCGGCATCTCGGAGTCGCGGCGCGTCCGCGGCCTGGGAGCCCACCAGATCTCCGCCCTCGTCGCGCGCTTCGAGCGCTGAGCGCCGCGGTGGGGCCGGAGGAGGACGCTGCCGGGTCGGGCGCGGTGTCGAGCCCCGGTCGCGGTCCGCACACCGCGGAGGAGGTCGGCGGAGGCCTCCGGGCGGCGCGACTGACCGTCCTCGCAGGGCCGACGGCGGTGGGCAAGGG
The DNA here is from genome assembly GCF_013004605.1 of Pseudokineococcus marinus. Lineage (GTDB taxonomy): Bacteria > Actinomycetota > Actinomycetes > Actinomycetales > Quadrisphaeraceae > Pseudokineococcus > Pseudokineococcus marinus. The sequence goes on along the minus strand of NZ_JABEMA010000165.1, from coordinate 1,852 downwards.
CACCGTCTCCGCCGACGTGCGGCACCGCTACCCGCAGGTGTGGCTGTCGGTGTCGGCGACGACCCGGGCGCCGCGCCCGGGGGAGGTCGACGGCGTGCACTACCACTTCGTCGACGAGGCGGAGTTCGACCGGATGGCCGCGGCGGGGGAGCTGCTCGAGTGGGCCGTCGTCCACGGGCGGCACCGGTACGGGACGCCGCGCCGACCGGTCGAGGAGGTGCTCGCGCAGGGGCGGCCCGCCCTGCTGGAGATCGACCTGCAGGGCGCCCGCCAGGTGCGGGCCACCATGCCGGGGGCGCGCTTCGTCTTCCTCGCGCCGCCGTCGTGGGAGGAGCTGGTCCGCCGGCTCGTCGGCCGCGGCACCGAGGACGAGGCCGAGCGGGAGCGCCGGCTCGCCACGGCCCGCACGGAGCTCGAGGCGGAGCAGGAGTTCGACGTGACCGTCGTCAACGCGGACGTCCGCCAGGCCGGCGACGACCTCGTATCATCGATGGGTCTGCGGCCGCTGCCGGCGACTGACGGCCCCGCCGTCGACTCCCCCGGCGGGCGGCAGCAGGGCGCCTGAGGGCGTCGCCGGGCCCGGGACGGGTGCGTGCGGTGCGGGAGCACCGCCCGCTCGCTGGTGTCGCCGGGACGTGGACGGCCGCGGGAGCGGCAGCACGACTGACAGCACGAGAGGGCCGCCGGGACGCATCGGACCGGCGGGCCGCGAGGACGGCGGGCGCCACGGGCGCCGGCCCCGACCGCAGGAGGACCCCGTGTCCGGAACGAGCGCCGCCCCCGAGGGCATCACCGACCCGCCCATCGACGACCTGCTCAAGGCCGCCGACTCCAAGTACGCGCTGGTGATCTACGGCGCCAAGCGCGCCCGCCAGATCAACGCGTACTACTCCCAGCTCTCCGAGGGCCTGCTCGAGAACGTCGGCCCCCTCGTCGAGACCCACGTGCAGGAGAAGCCGCTGTCGGTGGCGCTGCGCGAGATCGACGCCGGCATGCTGACGATCCGCCCGTCCGACGGCGAGGGCGACGCGCCCGAGGGCCTCGAGATGGCCGACGACGGCGGCCTCGACGACCCCTTCACCCCGGGCGACGTCCCCGCCGAGGGCTGACCGCGTGAGCGGCGCCCCCAGCGCCCGTCCGGACGCCGACCCGGTCGCAGGCCCGGTCGCCACGGGTCCCGGCGAGCCCGGCGGCCCGGCGCGCGACCGGGGCCCCGCGGGGGCCGGGGGCGCCGCGGAGGACGCCGGACCGCCCCCCGGGCGCCGTCCCCGGGTCGTCCTCGGCGTCGGCGGGGGGATCGCCGCCTACAAGGCCGCCTCCCTGCTGCGGCTGCTCGCCGAGGGCGGGGCCGACGTCCGCGTCGTGCCGACGGAGGCCGCCCTTCGCTTCGTCGGCGCGCCCACGTGGGCGGCGCTCTCGGGGCACCCGGTCGCCACCGGCGTCTGGGACGACGTCCACGAGGTGCCCCACGTGCGCCTCGGCCGCGAGGCCGACCTCGTCGTCGTCGCCCCGGCCACCGCGGACCTGCTGGCCCGCGCCGCGGCGGGCCTCGCCGACGACCTGCTGACGACGACGCTCCTCACCGCCACCTGCCCCGTGCTCCTGGCGCCGGCCATGCACACGGAGATGTGGCTGCACCCCGCGACGCGGGCGAACGTGGCCCTGCTCCGGCAGCGGGGGACCCACGTCATGGACCCGGCGACGGGGCGCCTCACGGGCGCCGACTCGGGCCGGGGGCGGCTGCCCGAGCCCGAGGACGTGCACGCCGCGGCGCTCGCCCTGCTCGACGAGCGGCGTCCCGCCGACCGCGCGACGTCGGCCCCCGTCCGCGACCCCGGCCCCGGTCCCGGCT
>NZ_JABEMA010000164.1 GCF_013004605.1 Pseudokineococcus marinus | reverse complement strand
CGGCCCGGCGCCCGGGGCGACGGCCTCGGGGGAGCCCGCCCGCGTGAGACCCTGGGGCCTCGGCCGCGGCGACCCGCCGCGGCGCGTCTGGAGGACCCCGTGACCGCCACCGACCGCTCCCTGGAGCTCGCCCGCGCCGCCGCCGAGGCCGCCGCCGACAAGCTGGCGGACGAGGTGCTGGCCCTCGACGTCAGCGAGCAGCTCGTCATCACCGACGTCTTCGTCCTCGCCTCCGGCGACTCCGACCGGCAGGTGCGCGCCATCGTCGACGCCGTCGAGGAGCGCATGCGCGACCTCGGCGCCCGCCCGGTGCGCCGGGAGGGCCTCACCGAGGCGCGGTGGGTCCTGCTCGACTACGCCGACATCGTCGTCCACGTGCAGCAGACGGAGGACCGCCGGTTCTACGCCCTCGAGCGGCTCTGGAAGGACTGCCCCGTCGTCGAGCTGCCCGAGTCGGTGCGCGCCGGCCGCTCCGCGTGAGCGACCCCTCCGGGGGCGGGAGCGCCGGCGGGCCGGCGCAGGTGGTGCTGTGGCGCCACGGCCGCACCGCCTGGAACGCGGACGGGCGCTGGCAGGGCCACACCGACGTCCCCCTCGACGAGCGGGGCTCCGAGCAGGTGGCCGCGGCCGCCGCCGTCCTCGCGGCCCGGGGGCCGGTGCGCGTCGTCAGCTCGGACCTGTCGCGCGCCAGCGCGACGGCGGGCGCCCTCGCGCTGGCCGCCGACCTGCCCGTGGCCCTCGACCCGCGGCTCCGCGAGGTCTACGGCGGCGACTGGCAGGGCCTGCGGCGGGCGGAGATCGCCGCGGGCTGGCCGGAGCTCCACGCCGCCTGGCTGGCGGGCGACGACGTCCCGCCGGGGGGCGGGGAGCGGCGCACCGAGGCCGGCGCCCGCGTCCTCGCCGCCGTCGAGGAGCACGCCGCGCCGCTGGGCGACGGCGAGGTCCTCGTGGTCGTCGGCCACGGCGGCGCCCTGGGCGCGGCGCTGCTGCAGCTGCTGGGCCTGCCCCGCACCGCCGCCCCGGTCCTCACGGGCCTGCGGAACGCGCGCTGGAGCACGCTGCTGCGCGGGGCGCCCGGGGCCGCGCCGTGGCGGCTGCTCGAGCACAACGCCGGGGCCTGGTCGCACGCCTGAGGCACGCGTCGCGGGGCGATTTGGACGCCGTCGAGCGGCCGGGCTAGTCTCTCCTCCGTCCTCGCGGGCCCTCGGGCCCCGCAGGTCGGTCCGGGGCTGTGGCGCAGCTGGTAGCGCACCTCCATGGCATGGAGGGGGTCAGGGGTTCGAATCCCCTCAGCTCCACCGGACACCGTCGGGCCCGTCCCCCTCGTGGGGGCGGGCCCGACGTCGTCCCGGGGGCCGCGTCGTCCTGGGGCTCGTCGTCCCGGGTGACGGTCTCGTGACAGGTCCTCCTGGCTCGCCCGGTGCGGTGCGCGGCGGCGCGGGCGTCGGCGATGATCGTGCGGTGGACGACGAGCACCCCGGCCCGACACCGCCTGGTGGGGAGCGCGCGCCCCACCGGCCCTGGCGCGCCGGTCGTGGCCGGGCTCTCGCGGCCTGGAGCGCTCTCGTCGTCGCCCTCGGGCTCGTCGCCGCCGTCTACGGCGTCACGTCGGCGTCCGCCGAGGCCAGCCTCGGGCCCCACGTCGCCGACTACGCGGTGACGACGGACGGCGAGGTCGCCGTCGACCTCGGGCCGCTCGGCGCCCTCGTCATCGACTCGCCGCTGCCCCTGCGGCTGGGCGTCGACGTCGTCGTCGAGGAGATCCCGCGCGAGGTGACCGACATCGGCGTGTCGTCGACGTCGACGGTCGACCTGCTGGGCGACGACCTCCAGCGCTACCTCCAGCTCTTCTCGGCCCCGCAGGTCACCGTCGACGTCGTCGTCCGCGCGCTCGTGCTCGACGCCGTGCAGCGGTGGCTGACCGCCTGGGCGGTCCTCGTGCTCGTCGCCGTCCTCGGCCGCCTGGCCCTCGGACCCGTCCGCCGGGCCGAGCTGGCCGCCCTCGGCCACCGGCACCGGGCCGTGCTGGCCGGCGTGCTGGCCCTCTCGCTCGTCGCCGCCGTGGTCCTGGCCGGCTTCCGCCCGCAGGCGCAGCGCGACGCCGCCAGCCGCCAGGCGTCGCCCGTCTTCGACGGCACCCCGCTCGAGGGCGCCCGCATCACCGGCCGCCTCGCGAGCGTCGTCGACCTCGTCGGCGGGTACGTGACCGACTTCGTCGACCAGAACACGCAGTTCTACGACCGCGTCACCGCCGACCTCGAGCGCGCCTGGGAGCAGCGCGGCACGCAGGACCCGGCCGTGCTGCCCGCCTCGGGCTCGTCCCGCAGCACCTCCTCGCCGAGCAGCACCCCCTCGTCCGGCAGCACCGCGTCGTCGGACGGCACCGCGTCGCCCGGCAGCACCGCGACCCCCACCGGCACGGCCGCCCCGAGCGGTCCGGCGGCGGCCGCCGCGGGCGATCCGCAGACGACGTCCACGGCCGGCGCGACGCCGGGCCCGACGTCCACCGCGCGCGGGCCGGTGCCGGCGGACGACGTCCTCACGGCCCTCGTCGTCTCCGACCTGCACTGCAACGTGGGGATGGCGGAGCCGGTCGCCCGGCTGGCGGAGCTCGCGGACGTCGACCTCGTGCTCAACGCCGGGGACACGGTGATGAACGGCACGGCCGTCGAGCAGACCTGCGTCAGCGCCGTCGCCGGCGCCCTGCCCGACGTGCCGGTGGTCGTCGCGGACGGCAACCACGACAGCCCGACGACCGCCGACCAGGAGCGGGCGGCGGGCTGGACGGTGCTGGACGGCGAGGTCGTGGACGTCGCCGGCCTCAAGATCCTCGGCGTCCCCGACCCGCGCTCGACGCAGCTGCTCTCGGGCAGCTCGGCCCCGGAGGGCGCCTCCGCCGAGGAGAGCGCCCGGACGCTCGTCGAGGAGGCGTGCGCGGCGGACGACGTCGACCTGCTCCTCGTGCACGACCCGTCCATCGGGGCGCCCGCGCTGGAGGCGGGCTGCGCGCCGGCGCAGGTCTCCGGCCACTACCACGTGCGGACCGACCCCGAGCAGGTCGGCCGCGGCATCCGGTACATCAGCTCGAGCACGGCCGGCGCCGTGCACGACCAGCTCACCGTGGGACCGCTCAACGGGACGGCCGAGATGACGCTGCTGCGCTTCGACGCCGGGACGGGCGACGTCCTGTCGTGGCGGGTCGTCAGCGCGACGCCGAGCGCCGAGGTCACCGTGGGGCCGTGGCGGGCCTGGCCGGCCGTCGCCTCCACGCCCACGCCCGTCGAGGAGTCCGACCCGGCGCTGCTGCCCCAGGGCAGTCCCGAGGACGGCCCGGACGCGCCCCCGGACGCCCCGGGCCAGCCCGCCCTCGACGACGACGGGCGCTCCACCACCGGTGACGGCGGGGCCGCACCGGGGTCCGCGACGGGCGGGCCCACGAGCGGCTCCACGTCCGCTCCGACCGCCGGCGGCTGACCCGGCCGACAGGGCCGGGCGGGTCGCGCGGCGTCGGCCGTCCGGTGGACCGCGCCGGCGCGCGCTGCACCCGGCGCCCGGGCGCACCGATGCCCTCCTCATGCCCCCTGCCGGCCCCGCCGCCCCGACCGAGGACCCGGCCGTCCCGTCGCCGCGTGCCGTGCCGGAGGACGCCCCACCGGACTGGCCGGCGCTCGTCGCCGGCGTCCTCGAGGACCCGTCCCGGCTGCGGCTCGTCGTCCAGCCCATCGTCGACGTCGCGCGCGCCGTCGTCGCCGGGTACGAGGTGCTGTCGCGCTTCGAGCAGCCGGCCGGGGTGGCGCAGCCGCTGACGCCCGACCTGTGGTTCGCCGCCGCCGACCGCCTCGGTCGGGGCGCCGAGCTGGAGGCCCTCGTCGTGGAGCGGGCGCTCGCGCTGCGCGCCGACCTGCCGGACAACTGCTTCCTCACCGTCAACGTCAGCCCGCACCTGCTCGGGGAGCCCGTCCTGACGGACCTCCTCCTCGGGGCGGGGGACCTCTCGCCCCTCGTGCTCGAGCTGACGGAGCACACCGCCGTCGCCGACCTCACGCCCGTCGTGGCCCTCTGCGGGCGGCTCGCCGACCGGGGCGCCCTCGTCGCCCTCGACGACGCCGGCTCCGGCTACTCGGGCCTGCAGCAGCTGACGACCGTGCGCCCGCACCTCGTCAAGCTGGACCGCGCGCTCGTCGCCGGCATCCACCTCGACGAGGCGAAGCTGGCCCTCGCGGAGATGCTCGGCGAGCTCGCCGGCCGCCTCGACGCGTGGCTGCTCGCCGAGGGCGTCGAGACGTGGGAGGAGATGGACGCCTTCCTGCGCCTCGGCGCTCCTCTCGCCCAGGGGTACCTGCTGGCGCGCCCCTCGCCCCGGTTCGAGCCCCTCGACGCCGCCGTGGCCGCGCGCCTGCGCTCCGCCGCGGCGCGCGTCTCCTTCGTCGAGGACGTGGCCAGCCTCGTCGAGCCCGTCCGCTGCGAGGACCCGACGACGGGAGAGCCCCTCCTGCTGGAGGCGGGGGAGGTCGGGATCCGCCTCGACGCCGAGGCCCACCCGGCCGCCCTGCTCCTCCCTCTGCGCCGCGAGGGGGAGAGCGGGCACCGCACGGCGCGGGTGTCCCTGCGCGCCCGCCCCTCCGACGGGGTGGTCGAGCTGGCCCGCCGCGCCGTCGCCCGCCCCGAGGCGACGCGCTTCGACCCCGTCGTCGTCGTCGACGACATCGGACGGGCCGTGGGCGTCGTGCGCGCCGAACGGGTGGTCGCGCGCCTCGTGGCGCTGCTCGAGGGCGCCGGCGGCCGATGAGGGGACGGGCGCCGAGACGCGGTCGCCCGACCAGGAGGTGACCGTGAAGCAGTTCTCATGCGGCGACGTCGTGCCGGGGTGCCGCAAGACCTTCAGCGCTCCGACCGAGGCCGACATCCTCGGCGCCGTGGGTGCGCACGCCCGCGACGACCACGGGCTGGCGGAGGTCCCGGCCGCTCTCGTCGAGCAGGTCCGGGGACGCATCCTCACCCTCGCCTGAGCGACCCCGGCGGCGGGAGCCCCTCGGCGCCCGCCCCCACCCGCGCCCCCCGGTCCGCCGCAGCCCCGTCGCAGCGGCGAGCCGGGGGGCGCGGGCGCGCCCGCTCGTGGGACCGTCCCGGCGTGGACGACACCCCCGCCCGACGCCCCTCCGCCGGACCCCCCGCCCTCGGGCACCCCGACCGCGGCGGCACCGGACCCGGGCGCCGCGTGCTCGTGACCGGCTGGTTCAGCGTCCCCGACGGCGAGATCACCGCGGGGGACCTCCTCGCGCGCGACGCCGCCGTCGCGGACCTCCGCGCCCTCGGCGAGCCCTTCGACGTCGCGATGACGCGCACCTTCGCGCCCGACGACGCCGCCAGCGTGGACCTCGAGACGGTCGACCCGGAGCGCTACGACGTCGTCCTGTGGGTGTGCGGGCCCGCCCGCGGGCGCCAGCTGCAGCGCGTCGCCGACCGCTTCCCGCACGCCCGGCTCCTCGGTGTCGACGTCTCCGTCGTCGACGGCCTCGCACCGCTGCACGCGGCCCTGGCCCGCGACGGCGACGGCGAGCCGCGCCCCGACACCTCCCTGCTCGTCCCCGTGCCGGCCGTCCCCGTCGTCGGCCTGTGCGCCGCGCACGCCCAGCACGAGTACGGCGAGCGCCAGCGCCACGACGCGGTCCACGACGTCGTCCTGCCCGCCCTCGCCTCGGCGCCCGGGCCCGCGGGGCCGCCGGCGGTCGTGCCCTTCGACACGCGGCTGGCCACCGGGGAGCCCCACGTGCCCTCGACCGCCGCGCAGGTCGAGGCCCTGCTCCGCCGCTTCGACGTCGTCGTCAGCAGCCGCCTGCACGGCGTGGTCCTGGCGCTGAAGAACGCCGTCCCCGTGGTCGCGCTCGACCCCGTCGAGGGCGGCGCCAAGGTGGCCGCGCAGGCGCGGGCGCTGGGCTGGCCCGTCCTCCTGCCGCACGAGGTGACGCGCGAGCGCGTCCAGGAGCAGCTGGTGTGGGCGCTCTCGCCGGAGGCGCGCGAGGCGGCGCGGGCGGTGCTGCCGACGGCGCAGGAGGCGCTCGCCGGGTCCGCCCGCGACCTCGGGGCGCTGCTGCGCGTCCCGGCGGGCGGGTGAGGCGCTCCGCCCCCGGGCGTCGGCTCGTGGGTCGCCTCGGGGGTCCCCTCGGGCCCCTCCCGGGAGACGGCCGTCCCCGGGCGCGAGCGGTCGCGGGGGCGTCGTCGTGGCGGTGACGATGCGTGACGTCGCCCGTCGCGCCCGGGTCTCCTCGAAGACGGTGTCCAACGTCGTCAACCGCCGCCCGCACGTGCACGAGAGCACCCGGGCGCGGGTCGAGCAGGCGATCAGCGAGCTGGGGTACCGGCCCAACCTCGCCGCCCGGGGCCTGCGGTCGGGGCGCACCGGCGTCGTCGGCCTCGTGCTGCCGGACCTGCGGCCGCCCGCCGCCGCGGCCCTCGCCGACGCGGTGCTCGTGGCGGCGCAGGAGAACGACCTCGCCGTCGTCGTGAGCCGCGCGGGCGCCGACTCCCGGAGCCTCGCGGGGGTCCTGGCGGGCGAGCCGCACCGCACCGACGGGCTGCTGCTCGCCGCCGAGCTGCTCGGCGCGCCGGAGCGGGCGCTGCTCGACGAGGTGGACCACCCGGTCGTCCTCCTCGGCCGGGCGGACGTCGTCGTCGCCGTCGACCAGGTCGCCACCGCGGACGCCGCGGCGGCGGCCGCCGCCGCCCGGCACCTGCTCGACGCGGGCCGCCGCCGGGTGGCGGTCGTCGGGGCGCCGGCGAGCGGGGCGACCGGGCGGGGCGGGACGAGCGCCCGGGTCGTGGGCTCCCGCCGGGCGCTGGAGGACGCCGGCGTCCCCGTCGACCCGCGCCTCGTCCTCCCCGCGCGGGCCGGGGACCCCCGGGCCGGCGCGGCGGCCGTC
>NZ_JABEMA010000163.1 GCF_013004605.1 Pseudokineococcus marinus | reverse complement strand
GGCCCGTCGCCGGTGCGGGGTCGTCCGTGGGGGCGCCCGCGGAGGCGGCGCCGGCGGACGAGCGCAGCACCGCCCTGCAGCGCCTGCTCGACGCCCGCGCGGCCGCGGTCCTCGCCCACGACGTCGACGGGGTCCTCGCCCTCGTGGACCCGGGTGCCGCGGCCTTCCGCGAGCGGCAGGAGCGCACCGTCCTGGGTCTGGCCCGGGTGCCGCTGGCGGCCTGGTCCTACGAGGTCGTCGGGGAGGGGCCCCGGCTGGCGGAGGACCGCCGGGCCGCGCTGGGCGGGTCCGCCTGGGTGGCCGACGTCCGCCTGCGCTACCGCGTCGACGGCGTCGACGTCGTCGACCAGCAGCGGCAGCGCTCCTTCACCGTCGTCGAGCGGGGCGGCGTGTGGCTCCTCGCCGACGACGCCGACGGGCCTTCGCGGCCCGACGTGTGGGACCTCGGCGCGGTCGACGTCGTGCGGGGCAGCCGCACGCTCGTGGTCGGCACGGCCCCGCGACCGGTCCTCGAGCAGCAGGCCGCCCTCGGGGACGCCGCCGCGGAGCGCGTCGACGCCGTCTGGGGCACCGCGTGGCCCCGCACGACCGTCGTCGTCGTGCCGGACGACGCCGACCAGCTCGTGCGCCTGCTCGGGCGCGAGGACGCCGCCGGCCTCGACCAGGTGGCGGCGCTCACGACGGGCGCCGACCGCTCCTCCGGGGCGCCGGGGGCGGCCGGCGCCGTGGACCGGGTGGTCGTCAACCCGGCGGCGCTCGACGTCCTCGGCGAGCTCGGCCGCGAGGTCGTGCTGACGCACGAGACCACCCACGTCGCCGTCCGCGCCGGCGCCGCGGCCGACCCGCCGCCGTGGCTGTCCGAGGGCTTCGCCGAGCTCGTGGCCTACGAGGGCGCCGGCCTGGGGCCCGACGTGGCGGCGGCCGACCTGCTCGCCGAGGTGCGGGCCGGGCGCGGACCGGTGGCGCTGCCCTCCGCCGCGGACTTCGACCCCGCGGTCGGGACGGTGGCGCCGGCCTACTCCGCCGCCTGGCTCGCCGTCCGCACGGTCGACCTCCGCCACGGGCGAGCGGCCCTGCTCGAGCTCGTGCGCGCCGCGAGCGGTCGCGCCGCGGGCGCGGGGGACCCGGGCGCGGGGGACCCGGACGCGAGAGACATGGGCGCGGGGGACTCGGGCGTGGGGGACACAGACGCGGAGGAGGGCGACGGGCTGCGGGTCGCTCCTCTGCCCCTCGCCGACGCGGTCCCGCGGGTCCTCGGCGTCGACCTCGACGTCCTCACGGCCCAGTGGCGCGAGGACATGGCCGCCCTCGCCGGCGCCGGCGCGCCCGAGGCCACGGCGACGTCCGGGGACGGTGGCTGAGGTGGCGGGCCGGACCCTCGTCGTGACGAACGACTTCCCACCCCGCACGGGCGGCATCGAGTCCTTCGTCCTCGCGGTGGCCTCGCGGCTGCCCCCCGGGGAGGTGGTCGTCCACACCGCGCGCCAGCCCGGGGACCGCGAGCACGACGCGGGCCTCGCCTTCCCCGTCGTCCGCGACCCCGCGCGGCTGCTCGTGCCGACGCCGGCGGTCGTGGCCCGGGTGGCCCGGACGGCCCGGGAGCACGGCTGCGACCGCGTGTGGTTCGGGGCGGCGGCGCCGCTGGCGCTCATGGCCCCGGCGCTGCGCCGCGCGGGGGTGCGCCGCGTCGTGGCGACGACGCACGGCCACGAGACCTGGTGGGCCAGCCTGCCGGTGGCCCGGACCGCCCTGCGGGCCGTCGGGGACCGGGTCGACGTGCTCACGGCCCTGGGCCCGTGGTGCGCGGCCCGGGTGGCGCGACCCCTGTCCGCCCGCGGGCGGTCGCGCCTGCAGCGGCTGGTGCCGGGCGTCGACGCCGAGGTCTTCCGCCCCGGCGCCGGGGGCGGTCGGGTGCGCCGCGAGCTCGGGCTCGAGGGGCGCCCCGTCGTCGTCTGCGTGTCGCGCATGGTGGCGCGCAAGGGGCAGGACGTGCTCGTCCGGGCCCTGCCCGCCGTGCTCGCCCGGGAGCCGGACGCCGTCCTCCTGCTCGTCGGCGACGGGCCGGGACGCCGCCGCGTCGAGCGCCTCGTGCGCCGTCTGGGCGTGGGCTCCTCCGTCGTCCTCGCCGGCCGCGTGCCGTGGGCGCGGACCGCCGACCACTACGCCGCGGGGGACGTCTTCGCCGTCCCCACCCGCACCCGCCTGCTCGGTCTCGAGCCGGAGGCGCTCGGCATCTGCTACCTCGAGGCGGCCGCCAGCGGGCTGCCCGTGGTGGTGGGCGACTCCGGCGGCGCCCCCGACGCGGTGCTGCCCGGCCGGACCGGCGTCGTCGTGGACGGGCGCGACGGCGCGGCCGTGGCCGACGCCCTCGTGGGGCTCCTGCGCGACCCGGCGCGCGCCCGCGCCTGGGGGGCCGAGGGACGGCGGTGGGTGTCCGCCGCCTGGTCCTGGGAGGGCCAGGTGGAGCGGCTGCGCGCGCTGCTCGACCCGTCGGTCCCCGTCCCGGACGGGCCCGACCCGGCGCTGCGCCTGCCCCCGGCCCGGCGGGGGAGGCGGGCGCGGGGTCAGGACGCGTAGATCTCCTCCACGCGGTCGGCGTGGTCGCGCAGCACGGCGGCGCGCTTGAGCTTGAGCGAGGGCGTGAGGTGGCCGCTCTCCTCCGTGAGGTCGGCCGGCAGCACCGCGAAGCGGCGGATGGACTCCGCGCGGGAGACGGCCTCGTTCGCGCTGTCGACGGCGCGCTGCAGCTCGGCGCGCACCTCCGGCATCGCGGCCGCCTCGGCCGGCGTCGTCCCCTCCGGCAGGCCGTGGTTGCGCAGCCACAGCGGCAGCATGTCGGGGTCGAGGGTGAGCAGGGCCCCGACGAAGGGGCGCCCGTCGCCGACGACCATGCACTGCCCCACGAGGGGCGCGGCGCGCAGCCGGTCCTCGAGCACGGCCGGCGCGACGTTCTTGCCCGCGGCGGTGACGATGATCTCCTTCGACCGGCCCGTGATGCGCAGGTACCCGTCGTCGTCGAGGTGGCCCAGGTCCCCCGTGCGGAACCAGCCGTCGACGAAGGCCGCCCGCGTGGCCTCCTCGTCGCGCCAGTACCCGCTCGTGATGTGCGGCCCCTTGAGCTGGACCTCGCCGTCGTCCCCGACCCGCACGGACGTCCCGGGCAGCGGGCGCCCGACCGTGCCGATGCGCAGCTCGTCGGGCACGCCGACCGCGGTGGGGGCGGTGGACTCCGTGAGGCCGTAGCCCTCGAGCACCGTGACGCCGACGCCGCGGAAGAAGTGGCCGAGCCGCTCGCCGAGCGGTGCGCCCCCCGAGACGGCGAAGTCGAGCCGACCACCCATGGCCGCCCGGACGCGCCCGTACACGAGGCGGTCGAAGAGGGCGTGCTGCAGGCGCAGGCCCAGCCCCGGGCCGCCCGCGTCCTGGGCCCGGCTCCAGCGCTCGGCGACGCCGGCGGCCCGGCGGAAGAGGTCCCCGCGCCCGGCGGCGTCGGCCTTCGCCTCCGCCCCGTTGTAGATCTTCTCGAAGACGCGCGGCACCGAGAGGACGAAGGTCGGCCGGAAGGAGGCCAGGTCGTCGGCCAGGTGCTTGGGGTCCGACGTGTGCCCGAGCGGCGTCCGCGACACGACGGCGAGGACCTGGATGTAGCGGGCCAGGACGTGCGCGAGGGGGAGGAAGAGCAGGGTCGAGGCGTCCTCGCGCCGCACGAGGTCGCGCAGCAGGGCGGCGCCGTTCTCGGCCAGGACGAGGAAGTTGCCGTGGCTGAGGACGCAGCCGCGCGGGCGCCCGGTCGTCCCCGACGTGTAGATGAGGGTGGCGGGGGAGTCGCACGTGAGGGCGGCGCGGCGGCGGTCGAGCTCCGCCGGGTCGACGTCACGGCCCAGCCGCCGCAGCTCGTCGAGACCGCCGTCCTCGACGGCCCAGGTCGGCCCGTCGTCGCCCTCCGGCCGGGCGCGCTGGACGAGGCCGGCGTGCACCGCCGTCTCCACGACGACGCACCGCGCGCCGGAGTCCTCGAGCACCCAGGCCACCTGGTCGCGCGAGGACGTCTCGTAGATGGGGACGGTGACGGCGCCCGCGGTCCAGATCGCGAAGTCGACGAGGGTCCACTCGTAGCGGGTGCGCGACAGCAGGCCGACGCGGTCGCCGGGCTCGACGCCGGCGGCGACGAGGCCGCGGGCCACCGCCTCGACGTCGGCCAGGAAGGCGGCCGCGGTGACGTCGGTCCAGCCGCCGGACCCGTCGGGCCGCCGGAAGGACACGGCCTCGGGCACCTCGCGCGCGGCGTCCACGACGAGCTGCGCCAGGCTCCTGCCGTGGTCGACCTCGACGAGCGGGGGTCGGCTGGACTCGCGCACGGACGGCTCCTCGACGCTCGGGGCCCGGGCCTCGGGCCCGGCGACGCCGGTCCCGGCGCCGCCTCGGGCCGGTGGCCCCCAGCGTAGGGCCCTGCGAGGGTGGTGGCCTCGCCCGACCGGGTGCTCCGACGCCCGCCGGGGCGCCGCCCGCGGGCCGCTAGCCTCCCCGGGCGGCACCGACCCCGTCCGGGCACCGGTGCGCCCCGCAGCCGGGGCCGGCCGCTCACCTGCCAGACGGGAGACCCATGAGCACGATCGGCGTGGACATCGGCGGCACGAAGATCGCCGCGGGCGTCGTGGACGAGAGCGGCGCCGTCCTCGCGAGGACGCGCCGGACGACGCCGGCCACGGACCCGGAGGCCATCGAGGACGCCGTCGCGGACGCCGTCGCGGAGCTGCGCGCCGAGCACGACGTCACCGGCGTCGGCGTCGCGGCCGCGGGCTACATCGACGCGTCGCGCTCGACCGTGGTCTTCGCGCCCAACCTGGCCTGGCGGCACGAGCCGCTGCGCGAGGAGGTCGAGAAGCGCGTCGACCTGCCGGTGGTGGTGGAGAACGACGCCAACGCCGCCGCCTGGGGCGAGTTCGTCCACGGCGGGGGCCGCAGCGCCCGCGACATGGTGCTGCTCACCGTGGGCACGGGCCTCGGCGGCGGGATCGTGCTCGACGGCGAGCTCGTGCGCGGCACCGGCGGCATGGCCGCCGAGGTCGGGCACCTGCGCGTCGTCCCCGACGGCCAGCAGTGCGGGTGCGGGCGGACGGGCTGCTGGGAGCAGTACGGCTCCGGGCAGGCGCTCGTGCGGTGGGCCCGCTCGCTGGCCGCCACCGACCCGGCCCGGGCCGCCCGGCTGCTCGAGCTCGCGGGCGGCGACCCGGCCGAGGTCACCGGGCCGCACGTCACCGCAGCGGCCGAGGAGGGCGACGAGGCCTCCGTCGAGCTCGTGGCCACCCTGGGCCGCTGGCTCGGCGAGGGCGCCGCCAGCCTCGCCGCCGTGCTGGACCCCGGCACGATCCTCGTCGGCGGGGGCGTCAGCTCGGCGGGGGCGCTGCTGCTGGACCCCATGCGCCGCGCCTTCGCGGGCGCCCTCACGGCCTCCCAGCACCGCGACCTGCCCCGCATCGACCGGGCGGAGCTCGGCAACGACGCGGGGATGGTCGGCGTCGCGCACCTCGCCGACCGCTCGTGATCACCGGCGCCGGGGACGGCCCGCGCCCGCGCCGGGGCGAGGCCGTCCCGACGCCGGCGGAGCGCCGGCGCGCGGCGCGGTCCCGCCAGCCCCTCTTCGGGGAGCGCGCCGAGGTCGACGAGGTCCGCCGGCTGCGCCGGCTCCAGGCGGGCGAGCGCCTCCGGCGCCAGGCGCGGCGCGCCATGATCGGCGACGGCCTGGCGATCGGCATCGACATCGGCGGGACGAAGGTCGCGGCGGGCGTCGTCGACGCCCAGGGCCGCGTCGTCGCGCGGGCGCGCCGGGACACCCCGACGCGCAGCCCGCAGGCGGTCGAGGACCTCATCGCCGAGCTCGTGGCCGAGCTGTCGGCCCACCACGACGTCGTGTCGGTCGGCATCGGCGCCGCGGGCTTCGTGGACGCCACCCGGTCGACCGTCGTGTTCTCCCCCCACCTCGCGTGGCGGGACGAGCCCCTGCGCGAGGCCGTCGAGATGCGCGTCCGCGCCCGGCTCGGGCGCCGCGTGGGACGCCGGACGCTCGTGGAGAACGACGCCAACGCCGCGGCGTGGGCCGAGTACCGCTTCGGCGCGGGGCGCGGCGAGCCGCGGCTCGTCGTCATCACGCTGGGGACGGGCATCGGCGGCGCCGTCGTCAACGACGGGCGCCTGCAGCGCGGTCGCCACGGCATCGCCGGCGAGTTCGGGCACATGGTGCTGGTGCCGGGCGGGCGGCGCTGCGAGTGCGGGGGCCGGGGGTGCTGGGAGCAGTACGCGTCCGGCAACTCCATCGGTCGCGACGGCCGCGAGCTCGCGCGCGGCGGGTCGCCCTTCGCCCACGCCCTCCTCGCCGGGGCGGGCGGCGACCCGGAGGCCGTCCGGGGGCCCGTCGTCACCGCCGCGGCGCTGGCGGGCGACCCGGCGGCGGTCGAGGTCGTCGAGGACACGGGGCGCTGGCTCGGCACGGGCATCGCCAACCTCGCCGCCGCGCTGGACCCGGGCACCTTCGTCATCGGCGGGGGCGTGAGCGACGCCGGCGAGCTGCTGCTGGGGCCGGCGCGCGAGGAGTTCCGGCGCACGCTCACCGGCCGCGGCCACCGCCCGGAGGCCCGGATCGTGCGCGCCCGTCTCGGCCCCGACGCGGGGCTGGTCGGCGCCGCCGACCTCTCGCGGGGCTGGGGATGACGGCGGGGCCGGGGACGCCGGCGGGGCCGGGGACGACGGGTGCGGGCGCCCCGGGCGTGCTGCGCGTCCTGACGTGGAACGTCCACGGGCTGCGCGCGGGGACCGACGCCGTGGCCGAGGTGCTGCGGGCCGCCGCCTGCGACGCCGTCGGCGTCGTCCGGGTGACGCAGGCGGCGCTGCCCCTGCTGCGCCGGTCGGACGCCCCGCACGTCGTCACCGTCTCC
>NZ_JABEMA010000162.1 GCF_013004605.1 Pseudokineococcus marinus | reverse complement strand
CGGGCCCCCGTCGGCTCGAGGGCGTGCGCACGCCACGGAGCCTGGCGCACGACGTCCCGCCCCCGCGCGCGGGGGCGGGACGTCGTGCGGCGGAGCCCCGGACGCGCTCCCGGGGGGCGCTGCCGACGGCTCAGGCGGCGGGCACCATGCCGTGGGGGTCGAGCACGAACTTCTGCGCGACGCCGCTGTCGAACTCGGCGTAGCCGCGCGGCGCGTCGTCCAGGCCGATGACGGTGGCGTTGACGGCCTTCGCGATCTGCACCTTGTCGTGGAGGATCGCCATCATCAGCTGGCGGTTGTAGCGCATCACCGGGCACTGGCCCGTCGTGAACGACAGCGACTTCGCCCAGCCCGTGCCCAGGCTCAGCGACAGCGCGCCCTTCTTCGCCGCCTCGTCGATGCCGCCCGGGTCACCGGTCACGTAGAGGCCCGGGATGCCGAGCGCGCCGCCGGCCGCCGTGATCTCCATGAGGGAGTTGAGCACGGTCGCCGGGGCCTCCTGCTTCGAGCCCTCGCCGTGGCCGCGGGCCTCGAAGCCGACGGCGTCGACGCCGCAGTCCACCTCGGGCACGCCGAGGAGCTGCTCGATCTGGTCCTTCGGGTCGCCCTTGCTCACGTCGACCGTCTCGCAGCCGAAGCTGCGCGCCTGGGCGAGCCGGCGCTCGTCGAGGTCGCCGACGACGACGACGGCCGCCCCGAGGAGCTGCGCCCCGACCGCCGCCGCGAGGCCGACGGGGCCCGCGCCGGCGATGTAGACGGTCGAGCCCGGCTTCACGCCCGCCGTGTACGCGCCGTGGAAGCCCGTCGGGAAGATGTCCGACAGCATCGTGAGGTCGCGGATCTTCTCGAGCGCCTGGTCGCGGTCGGGGAAGGGCAGCAGGTTCCAGTCCGCGTAGGGCACGAGCACGTAGTCGGCCTGCCCGCCGACCCAGCCGCCCATGTCGACGTAGCCGTACGCCGAGCCGGGCCGGTCGGGGTTGACGTTGAGGCAGATGCCGGTCTTCCCCTCCTTGCAGTTGCGGCAGCGGCCGCAGGCGATGTTGAAGGGCACCGAGCAGATCTGCCCCTTCTGGACGAACTCGACGCCTGGCCCGGTCTCGACGACCTCACCGGTGATCTCGTGGCCGAGGACGAGGCCCTCGGGCGCCGTCGTGCGACCGCGCACCATGTGCTGGTCGCTGCCGCAGATGTTGCTCGTGACGACCTTGAGGATCGCCGCGTGGGGCAGCTGCCGGCCGACGTTGGCCGGGTTGACGCCCGGCCCGTCCTGCAGCTCGAAGGTCGGGTAGGGGATCTCGTCGACCGAGACCTTCCCCGGGCCCTGGTACGTCACTCCGCGGTTGCCTGCCATGCCGGACCTCCTGGGTGCGCACGGCCGCGTCGTCGCGGCCGGTGCCCCGGATCCTGCCGTTCCCGGCGCTGGTGTCAACGGGTCGTCCGGCCCTGCTCGAGGGCCGGCTCAGAGCGCGTGCGCGGCCGACCAGCGACGCCACGCGTCCGCGTCGCCCTCGACGACGACGTCGTCGCCCCGCCGCCACAGCGCGAGCAGGAGGTCGACCGCCCGGCCCCGCACGACGACGTCCGCCGGGGCTGCCCCGTCGGTGACGTCCCCGCCGGCCCCGGCGCCCGTGCCGACGACGGTGCTGCCGTCGGCGTCCCACCGGACGAGCCACCGCCCGCCGGGACGGGCGTCGGGGGCCGGGCCGTCGGGGACCGGGCCGTCGGGGACCGGGCCGTCGGGGAGCGAGGGGCGTTCCACCTCCTCCACGAGGAGGTGGAGCGGCGCGGCGGGCGCGGAGGCGGCCGCCCGCGCGGCGACGCCCGGGTTGAGGGGCACGACGAGCAGGTGCTCGGCGACCCCGTCCCTCGCCACCGCGAGCGGCGTCGACGGCGTCCGGCCGGCGGACAGGGCGACGTCCGCGGTGTGGACGGCGGTCTCGTGGAGCAGCCGGCGCCGCCAGAAGCCCGCGGTCGGCCCCGGGCCGAAGGTCCAGGCCGGGGCGAGCGGGTCGCTCGCGCGCAGGGCGCCCAGCACGTCGTCGGCGCTGTCGCGCAGCCAGGTGCGCGGGTCCGGCCCGGGCGCCGGGACGACGTCGCGCCAGCGCGCGCGGGTGGTCGAGCCCGATCGGACCATCGCCGAGGCCCAGCGGTAGGTGCCGCCCACGTGCTCCAGGAGCGCCCCGACGTCCCAGCCGGGGCAGGCCGCGACCGGCGCCGCGTGGTCGACGTCCTCCGCCTCCGCGAGCAGGGCGTCCACCTGCCGGGCCAGGAGGTCGAGGTGGTCCAGGTCGAGGTGGTCGAGGTCGTGCGCCGCGCTCACCCGCGGACCCTCCCCGGCGAGGACCGGGCGGTCAAGGACGTCGCCGCCACCACGGGCGCCGGCGCGGCGCCGGTGCCGGCGGCGGCTCGGGTGCCGGTCGCGGCGGGTGGGCCTCGTGCCAGCGGTCCAGCTGCACCTGCAGGTCCAGCGGCCCGACGGCGACCGGCGGCCCGGAGGCGGGGCGCAGGTAGGCGTCGCGCAGGCGGCCGTTGAAGTCGGCGACGAGCTCGCGGACCTCCCGCTCCGAGCGCAGCGTCGGGACCGCGGCCCGGAGCTCGGCGCGCTCGCGGCGCAGGGCCAGGCCGACCGGCATCGCGGCCGAGAGGTCGGCGCCCTCGCGCTCGGCCCAGTCGAGGACCCACTGGTAGCTCGTGCGCTGCCGGTGGAGGTCGGGGATGGGCCGGCCCTCGCCGCGCAGCCCGGAGAAGGAGCCGCGCGCCTGCGCCTCGCGGATCTGCTGCTCGACGCGGTCGGCGACCGGGACGCCGCGGTGCCACCGCCGCCCGCTCCGTCCGTCCTCCGACGAGCCGCCTGCGCTGCCACGGCCGGGGCCACCGGTGTCCTGGGCCCCGTCGCCGCCGCTCTCGCCGCGCCCGGGCCGACGGTCCGCCCGTCCGTCCTCCACCACGCCCCCCTCGGTGCCGTCGCGACCCCCATCGTCAGCCGCGCCGCGAGCGGGCGTCCACCCGGCACCGGTGCCGGGCCGACCACGGCACGGGGCCGCCGTGCCGACGACGAGCCCGCGGGGGCGGTGCCCCGCACACTGGCCGGGTGTTCCTCTTCTTCAGCAGCCGCACCGGCTGCCTCGGCTCCCTGCTCATCTCGCTGCTCGTCACCGGGGTGCTGCTGCTCGTCCTGCTCTGACCGCCCGTCCCACCGGCCGCGAGTCCCCGGGCCGTCTCCTGCTCGCGCCGCGTCGATCGAGGGCCGCGACGGTCCGGCCGCGGTCCGCGGTGACCCGTCCGCGAGCGGGTCGGGGGGACCCCGGGGAACACGACGGGCCCCGGAGGTGCTACACATGTCTGGTCGTCCAGTTTCGTGTGTCGTGTCATCCACGCTCGCGGTAACGAGGTGACGGTGCGCACGAGGTCCCGAAAGGCGGGGCCGAGGCGCCGTCACCTGGGTCGGCCGGTCGCGCAGAGTGCGCGACCGACACCCGTGAAGGAGTGGTGGTCACATGGCACAGGGAACCGTGAAGTGGTTCAACCCGGAGAAGGGCTTCGGCTTCATCTCGCCGAGCGACGGCAGCGCTGACGTCTTCGTGCACCACAGCGAGATCGACATGCAGGGCTACCGCACCCTCGACGAGGGCCAGCAGGTCGAGTTCGAGGTCGGGCAGGGCCAGAAGGGCCCCCAGGCCCAGGGCGTCCGCCCGGTCTGATCCCGGCAGGCTCGTGAGCCCCGGCTGAGCTCCGGCTCTCCGGCACCACGCAGTCGCAGGAGCAGCGTGAGCCCGCCTCCCCCTCGGGGGAGGCGGGCTCTCGTGCGTCCAGGGGCGCGAGAGCCCGCGAGCGGGCGTCCCCGGGGGTCAGCCCGCCTGCAGCACCTGCCGCCGCACGAGGACGGCCGTGCCCACGCCCTGCCGGGCCCCGGCCTCCGCGGCGCCGGCGCGGAGCATCTCCTCGGGCGAGCTGCCGAGGACCTCCCAGTAGGTCTGGTGGGCGCGCAGGGAGGCCATGCCGCGGTCCAGCGTGGCCGTCGTGTCGACGGCGTGCGTCGGCTCGGCGTCCATGACGTGCACGACCTCCCGGACCCCGCCCCACGGCTCGAGGCCCTCGTCGAGCAGCTCGCGGAAGACCCATCGGTTCCCGGCGTCGCGGACGGCGTCCACGAGCACCGCCGCGAGGGCGCGGTGGTCGGCCTGGTCGGGGACCCCGCCCCAGTCGCGCGAGGCGTTCGCGACGACGACCTCGGGGCGCACCCGCCGCACCGCGCGGGCGATCGCGCGGCGCACCGCGAGGTCGGGCTGCAGGACGCCGTCCGGCAGCCCGGCGAAGTCGACGTCGTCGGCGCCCACCGCGGCGCACGCCGCCCGCTGCTCCCGCTCGCGCAGGGGCGCGGACTCCTCCGGCGGCACCGTGTCGATGCCCGCCTCCCCGCGCGTGAGCAGCAGGTACGCCACCTGCCGCCCCTGGTCGGTCCAGCGGGCGACGGCGGCGGCCGCGCCGTACTCGAGGTCGTCCGGGTGTGCGGCGACGGCGAGCGCCGTCCCGAAGTCCTCGGGGAGCCAGGGGAGCGGGGGCTGGGGGCGCTGGGTGCTCGTCACGCGCCCAGCCTGCTCCGTCACGCCGCCGCGGTCGAGGGCAGCACCGGGTGCGGCGCCGGGTGACCTGCGGAAGGGCCCACCACGGAGCGTCATCGCAGGTCAGCGCGTCGGTGGACGCTCGTGCCGGGGGTTCTGCAGGTCGCCCGGCGGGAGCCGGCCCGGGCGGACCGTGGTGCGGCCCCCGCCCGCACTGGCAGGCTGGCGGCATGCCGACGCCCCCCATGCCCGCCGACGTCGCCGAGCTCTTCGCCCGGCCGAACCCCGCCGTCATGGCGACGGTGGCCGCCGACGGGCGCCCGGTCAGCGTGGCCACCTGGTACCTCGTCGAGGACGACGGCCGCGTCCTGCTCGGCCTCGACGCCGGACGCGCCCGCCTGGAGCACCTGCGCCGCGACGGCCGCGTCTCGCTCACGGCCCTCGCCGAGGGCGACTGGTACACCCACGTGAGCGTCCAGGGCCGCGTCGTCGAGATCGTCGACGACGAGGGCCTCGCCGGCATCGACCGGCTGTCGCGGCACTACACCGGCCGCGACTACCCGCAGCGGGACCGGCCGCGCGTCCTCGCGTGGGTCGAGGTCGACCGCTGGCACGGCTGGGGCGGCGCCGGGCAGGGCTGAGGGGCCGGCCCCGCGAGCACCCGCCGGGAGCGGCCGCGAGCGGACGGTGAGCGACCTCACGCCGCCCGCGCCTCCCGGGCGGCGCCGCCGGTCGGCGGCTCCGCCAGGATGCCCTGGTGGTCAGCATCGACGTGCCCGAGCCGCAGGTGGTCGTCGTCGCCGACGGCACCCGCATCGCCTCCTACGTGTGGGAGCCGGAGGGCGGAGACGGCGACGCGCCCGTCGTCGTGGCCGTCCACGGCTTCGCCTCCAGCGCGGCGGCGAACTTCGCCCAGACCGGCTGGACGCGCGACCTGCCGCGCGCCGGCTTCCGCGTCATCGCGCTCGACCAGCGGGGGCACGGGGCCAGCGACACCCCGCACGACCCGGCGCGCTACGACCTCGACGTGCTCGTCGACGACGTCGTCGCCGTGCTCGACCACCACGGCGTGGACGCCGCCCACTACGTCGGCTACTCCCTCGGCGCGCGCGTCGGCTGGCGGGCGGCCCTCCGCGCTCCCGAGCGGGTGCTCTCCGCGGTGCTCGGCGGCGTCCCCGACGGCGAGCCGCTCGAGCGCTTCGACCTCGCCCAGGCCCGCGCCCACGTCGAGGACGGCGCCGAGGTCACCGACCGCATCACCGCCGCCTACCTGACGATGGCGGACTCCGTGGCGGGCAACGACGTCCGCGCGCTCATCGCCCTCGTGGAGGGGATGAGGGGCAGCGGGAGCCTCGACCCGGAGGACCCGCCGCACCAGCCGGTTCTCGTCGCGACCGGCAGCGAGGACGGCATCCTCGAGCGCTCCCGGCGGCTCGCTGCCGCGCTGCCGCAGGGGTCCTTCGTCGAGATCCCCGGGCGGCACCACTTCAACGCGCCCACCTCGCGGCACTTCCGGACCGCTGCCGTCGACTTCCTCACGGACGTGCCGGCCGCGGCGCCGCCGGCGGAGCCGGTGCCGCTCGAGCTCGCGCGGTCGTGGCTGCTCGTGCCCGCGCTCGGGGACGTCGACGCGGCCTCGCGCTCCGGCTGCGACGCCCTGGTCCTCGACCTCGAGGACGCCGTCGACGGCACCCGCAAGGACGAGGCCCGGGACGCCGCCGTGGCCTGGCTGCAGGGCGGGGGCCGCGCGTGGGTGCGGGTGAACGGCCGCGCGAGCGAGCACTGGTCGCGTGACGTCGACGCCCTGCGCGGCCTGCCCGGGCTCGTCGGCGTCGTCCTGTCGAAGACCGAGCAGGGCACCCAGGTCACCGAGACGGCGGACCGCCTCGGCGGCGAGGTCCCCGTCGTCGCGCTCGTCGAGTCCGCGCTCGGCGTCGAGGCCGCCGTGGAGGTCGCCCGGGCGCGGGGCTGCGTCCGCCTCGCCTTCGGCAGCCAGGACTACCGGCTCGACACGGCGACCGCGGACACCGAGGTGGCCATGGGCTACCCGCGCTCGCGGCTCGTCGTCGCCAGCCGCATCGGCGGGTTGCCGGCGCCCGTCGACGGCCCGACGACGGGCGGCGGCCGGGCCGAGCTGCGGCGGGCCTGCGAGGCGGCGACGGACCTCGGGCTCACCGGCAAGCTGTGCCTCGCGCCGGAGGAGGCGGGCGTCGTCGCCGAGGCGCTGAGCCCCGCGCGCACGGACGTCGCCTGGGCGCGGGAGGTCCTCGCCGACTTCGCGGCCCGCGGGCGGGTGGTCCGCGACAGCAGCGACCTCCCGCGGGTCGGCCGCGCCGAGCGCCTCGACCGGCTCGCGCGCGCCTACGGCGTCG
>NZ_JABEMA010000161.1 GCF_013004605.1 Pseudokineococcus marinus | reverse complement strand
GATCTCCCGGGGGCGTCGCCCCGGCCCCCCGGCCCCCGCGCCCGGCGTGGCACTGGGTCGTCGGCGCCGCGGCCCTCCTCGTCGCCCTCGTGGGCGGGTCCGTGCTCGCGGTCACGGGCGCCCGCGCGGCGTGGGACGCCCTCGGCGACGGCTCCTTCCTCGGCCTCGAGGAGGGGGAGCGGTACGGCGACAACCCGGTGCTCGACGCGCTGTGGGACGACTGCGAGGCCGGGGACGGCCTCGCCTGCGACGACCTCTTCGACTCCTCCGGCTTCGGCACCGCCTACGAGACCTTCGGGCTCACCTGCGGCGAGCGCTTCACCGAGGCGTCCGCCCCCGAGTGGTGCCAGGACGAGCTCGACGGGACCCCGGTGCGCGAGGACGTGCGGCCGGCCGACGACGCCGTCCTCGACCGCCTCCGCGACGGCTGCGCGGCGGGCGACGGCGTGGACTGCGACGAGCTCTACGCCCTCGCCGAGGAGGGCTCGGACGACGAGCGGTTCGGCGTCACCTGCGGCGAGCGCTACTCGCAGCTCCGCGCCCCGGACTTCTGCGCCGAGGCGCTGGGGTAGGGGCGTCGGCTCCGACGGGAGCCTGGGGCCGCCCCGGCGGGCGGCCCCTCCCCTGCTCAGTCGAGCGTGCGCGTGCGCTGCGCGACCCCGGCGGGGCCGTAGGGGTAGTCGGCCACGACGGGGGCGCTGGCCTCGTCGAGCTTCGCCGTCTCGACGTCGGTGAGGTGCAGGCCGACGGCGCCGAGGTTGCCCTCGAGCTGCTCGGGGGTGCGGACGCCGAGGATCACCGAGGAGACGCCCGGGCGGTCGTGCAGCCACGCCAGGGCCACCTGCGCCATCGTCGCGCCGCGCCCCTCGGCGACCTGCTGCAGGGCCTCGAGGACGTCCCACGTCTGCTGGCTGCCGCTGCGCTTGTCGTAGGCCTCCATGCCGCGCTGCGGGTCCTCGCCCAGGCGCGTGGCTCCCTCGGGCCGGGCGTCGCGGCGGTACTTGCCGCTCAGCCAGCCCCCGGCGAGCGGGCTCCAGGGCAGCAGGCCGAGGCCCCCGGCGACCGCGGCGGGCACGATCTCGTGCTCGGTCTCGCGGACGAGCAGGTTGTACTGCGGCTGGTGGCTCACGAGCGGGAACCGCCCGGCGGCCAGCGCCGTCATCGTGGCGGTCTGCCAGCCGGTGTAGTTCGACAGGCCCGCGTAGCCGATCTTGCCCTGGTGCACGGCGTCCTCGAGGAAGCCGGCGGTCTCCTCCATCGGCGTCACGGCCTCGTGGGCGTGCACCTGGTAGAGGTCGACGTGGTCGACGCCGAGGCGCTGCAGCGAGCGGTCGAGCGAGCGGCGCAGGTTGCGGCGGGACCCCCCGGCGTCGCGCGGCTCGACGCCGCGGCTGGGGAAGCGGCCCTTGGTGGCCAGGACGACGCGGTCGCGCGTGCTCGAGCCCTGCGCGGCCATCCAGCGGCCGATGATCGACTCGGACAGGCCGCCGGCGTAGACGTCGGCCGTCTCGAGGACGACGCCGCCGGCGTCGACGTACTGCGACATCATGCGGTGGCTGCTGGCCTCGTCGGCCTCCGCGCCGAACGTCATGGTGCCGAGCGCGTAGGTCGAGACGGCCAGGCCGCTGCGGCCGAGGGTGCGGTGCTCCATCGCGGTGCTCTCCTCCGGTGGGGTGTCCGCCCACCCTGCCCGCCGGTGACGTCCCGGGCGAGGTGGGACGGACCGCCCTCCCCCGGCTCAGGCGAAGCCGGCGTTCTCCCGCGGCGCGTAGTGCTCCTCGAGCCGCGCGGCCTCGTCGTCGGACAGCTCCAGCTCGACGGCGGCGACGGCGTCGTCGAGGTGGTGGGGCTTCGTCGTCCCGACGATGGGCGCGGACACCGCCGGGCGGCGCATGACCCAGGCCAGCGCCACCTGGGCCGGCGTCACGCCGCGCTCGCGGGCGACCTGCGCGACGGCGTCGACGATGCGCGCGTCGTCGTCGCGGTAGAGGCCCTTGCCGAACTCGTCGGTGTCGCTGCGCGCGGTCTCGGAGTCCCACGGCCGCGTCAGGCGGCCCCGGGCCAGCGGGCTCCAGGGAGTCGCGCCGACGCCGGTGGCCTCGCAGTACGGCAGCATCTCGCGCTCCTCCTCGCGCATGAGGAGGTTGTAGTGGTCCTGCATGGAGACGAAGGGCGTCCACCCGTGGCGCTCGGCGACGTGCTGCATCTGCTGGAACTGCCAGGCCCACATCGACGAGGCCCCGAGGTAGCGGGCCTTCCCCGCACGCACGACGTCGTGGAGGGCCTCCATCGTCTCCTCGACCGGCGTCATCGGGTCGAAGCGGTGGATCTGGTAGAGGTCGACGTGGTCGACACCGAGGCGCCGCAGGCTGTTGTCGACCTCCGTGAGGATCGCCCGGCGCGAGAGCCCGGCGCCGTTCGGGCCGGGGCGCATGCGGCCGTGGACCTTCGTCGCGATGACGACGTCGTCGCGGGAGGCCATGTCGCGCAGCGCGCGCCCGACGATCTCCTCGCTCGTGCCGTCGGAGTAGACGTTCGCCGTGTCGAAGAAGGTGACCCCCGCCTCGAGCGCGCGGCGGATGGACTCCCGGCTCTCCTCCTCCGGCATCGACCAGGGGTGCCCGCCCCGCTCGGGGACGCCGTAGCTCATGCACCCCAGCGCGATCCGCGAGATCTCCAGCCCGGTGCTGCCCAGCCTCGTGTACTGCACGTCGACCTCCTGCTCCGCGTCCCGGGCGGGTCCCGCGGCGCGGTGACCACGCGACCACGTCCACGTCTCCGCCGCACCCCCGGGCCGCACCCCCGGGCGGCACCCCCCCGGGCCGCACCTCGGGCCGGCTCGCTCGGCCTCCCCACCTGCCGGCCTCCGTCAGGCCGTCGCCCGGCGCGACGCGAGGAGCGCGAGGGACAGCCCCAGCGTCATCAGCGCCGCCATCGGCACCACCGAGCCGGTGCCGACGGCGCCGGTCAGGGGGATGACGAGCGCGCCGCAGGTGAAGGCGAGCCCACCGCACAGCGCCGACGCCGTGCCGCGCGCGCGGTCCCCGGCGGCCTGCGCGAGGGCGAAGCCGGCCGGCAGCACGAGCCCCATGCCCGCGGTGAGGCCGGAGAGGAGCACCCAGACGAGCGGGAACGGCGGAGGCCCGCCGCCCACGGCCGGCGCCAGCAGGGCGGCGACGAGCAGGAGGGCCGACGACCCGGCGGCCACCGCGAGACCGGTGCGGCGCAGCGCCGTCGCGGGCCAGCGGTGGACGAGCCGGGCGAAGGCGAAGCTCGTCGCCGCCATGGCCGCCCCGTTCGCCGCGAAGACGAGCCCGTACGTCGCGGCGCCGACGCCGTAGACGCCCTGGAGGACGAGGCTCGAGCCCCCGATGTAGCTGAAGAAGCCGACGGTGGCGAGGCAGGCGACCACCACGTGCCGGGTGAAGCGGCGGTCCCGCAGGAGGTCGACGACGCGCGCCGCCGTGGCGGCCGCCGTCGCCCCGCCGCGCTCGTGCACCGGGAGGCTCTCGGGCACGCCCCGCCAGGCCCCCAGCACCTGCAGCAGCCCGATCCCCGCGAGGACGCCGAAGACCAGGCGCCAGTCCCCCACCTGCAGCACGCCGGCGCCGACGGTCGGCGCGACGACGGGGCCGAGCAGCCCGACCGCCGTCAGCAGCCCGAAGCGGGCGGCGGCGTCGGCGCCCCGGTGGGTGTCGCTGACGACGGCGCGGGCGCACACCGCACCCGCCGACGCCGCGACGCCCTGCACGAGGCGCGCGACGACGAGGACGCCGGCGCCCGGCGCCAGCGCGCACAGCACCGAGGCGACGGCGAAGGCCGCGGGCCCGAGGAGCAGCAGGGGCCGCCGCCCCACCGCGTCGCTCACCGGCCCCAGCACGAGCGATCCCGCGGCGAAGCCGACGAGGAAGGCGGTGAGCGTGAGCTGCGCGGCGACGTCCCCCGCCCCGAGGTCGCGGCCGACCGCGGGCAGGGCGGGCAGGTACATGTCCGTCGCCAGCGCCGAGACGCCGCTGAGGAGCACGAGCACCCAGAAGGCCGGCGCCCGGGTGGACGTCGTCCCGCGTGCGACCGGTCCTCGTGCTGGCACGCGCCCACCCCACCACGGCTCGACGGCGCCGCCCGCCGCGGCCCGCGCGTCGGCCCGGGGCGCGGGCCTACCGTGCGGGCATGGGGGAGCTGCGCGGCGTCCTGGGACTGGCCCTGCTCCTCGGGGTCGCGCTCCTCGTCTCCCGGCACCGCCGCGGTGTGCGGTGGCGGACCGTGGGCGCGGCCCTCGCGCTGCAGGTCGGCTTCGCCGCGCTGGTGCTGCGCTGGGGCCCTGGCGCCGCGGCGCTGGAGTGGGTGTCCGGCCGCTTCGAGGCCCTCATCGGGTACGCCGAGGAGGGCACCGCCTTCGTCTTCGGCCCGCTGCTGGACCTGGGCGCCGACGCGGGCGGCGCGGCGTTCGCGCTCACCGTCCTGCCGGTCATCGTCTTCCTCGGCGCCCTCATCGGCCTGCTGCTGCACCTGCGCGTCATCCAGCACCTGACCTACTACCTCGGCGGGGCGCTGGCCCGGCTCCTGCGCGTCAGCGACGTCGAGTCGCTCTACGGCGCGACGGTGGTCTTCCTCGGGCAGAGCGAGGCGCCGCTCATGGTGTCGCCGTACCTGAGGCGCCTGCGCACCGCCCAGGTGTTCACCGTCATGACCGCGGGCTTCGCCGCGGCCGCCGGCTCGACGCTCGTCGGGTACTCGCTGCTCGGCGCGCCGCTGGAGTACCTCCTCGCGGCGACCGTGATGAACGCCCCCGCCGCCCTGCTCATGGCCAAGCTCGTGTGGCCCGACGCGACGCCCGAGACCGACGACGAGCGACGGGCGCGCCTGGGGCTGGGCGCCGACGACCCCGTCGAGGACGACCCGGCGGACGAGGTCGCGCACACCGACGTCCGGCGCTACCGGGACACCGGGTCCGCCAACGCGATCGACGCCGTGGGGCGCGGCGCCCTCGCCGGCGGGCGCATCGCCGTGACGGTCGCGGCGCTGCTCGTGGCCTTCGTCGCGCTCATCGCCCTCGCCAACGGGGTCCTCGGGACGGTCGGCGGGTGGTTCGGCGCCGACGGCCTCACCTTCCAGGGCCTGCTCGGCACGGTGCTGTCCCCCCTGGCCTGGCTGCTGGGGGTCCCGTGGTCCGAGGCCGCGGCGACGGGCTCCTTCATCGGCCAGAAGACGGTGCTCAACGAGTTCGTCGCCTTCGCCGCGTTCGGCCCGCAGGTCGACCAGCTGTCGCCGACCACCGTCGTCGTCACGACCTTCGCGCTGGCGGGCTTCGCCAACTTCTCCTCGATCGCCATCCAGATCGGCACCATCTCGAGCCTGCACCCGCCGCTGCGGCCCGTCGTCGCCCGCCTGGGTCTGAGGGCGCTGCTCGCGGGCAGCCTCGCCAACCTCTCGAACGCCGCGGTGGCCGGCCTCGTCGTGGGCGCCTTCACCTAAGGACGCCCCACCTCGAGGACGTCGTCGCCCACGGGTGGGGCGGGTGTCAGGCGGGCGGGCGCAGCTCGTCGGCCGCGGCGCCGTCGTCGCCCGGGACCGCCCGCATCTCGAAGAGCGCGTCGACGCCGAGCATCTCGAGCAGCTGCTGCACCTGCGGCGAGGCGCCCAGCAGCGCGGGGCGGTCGGTCGGGGCGTCGCGGCCGCGGGGTGCGGCGACGCGCAGGAGGAGCCCGAGCCCCTGGGTGTCGACGAAGCTGACGCCGCTCACGTCGATGGAGCGGACCCAGGCGAGGTCGTCGCTCGTGCTGCGGTCGAAGGTCTCGACGGCCGACAGGTCGACGTCGCCCTCGAGGACGAGCAGCCGCTCGTCGGGCAGCGCCTGCACCCGGCCGGCCGGTCGCTCGACGTCGTGCCCCCGGGGGGTGCCGTCCATGCGTCTCCTCGCCCGTCCGCTGGTGCTCCGTCGCGCTCGCCGGTCTGCTCCACCGAGCCCGCTCGGCCGTCCCGCGCGTCCGCCGGCGGGCACCGGTGCGTACACCGTAACCGCCGGGCGGACGGGGAGGGCGCGCGGGTCACCCCTCGGTGCGGGCCCGTCAGCCGCCGGGGCTCGCCGCGCGGGCGAGCACCGCGGTCGCGAGGGCCTCGGTCGCCCCCGGCGCCACCTCGAGGAAGAGGGAGGGCTCCGCCAGCTCGAGCTCGAGGAGCAGCGGGCCGTCCGGGGAGGGCAGGAGGTCCACCCGGGCGTACAGCGGCGTCGCGCCGGTCCGGGCGCGGACGACCTCCAGCGCCCTCCGGGCGACGTCCGCCTCGGCCGCCGACGGCTCCCGCGCGGTGATCTCCTCGGGGGCGAAGAGGCCGTCCACGAGGTCGGCCGAGCGTCGCAGCAGCGGCCCCTTGCGGGCGGCGTGGGAGAGCCGGCCGTCGAGGAGGACCACCGCCGTCTCCCCGTGGTCGTCGACGCCCGCGAGGTAGGGCTGCACCAGGGCCGTCCGGCCGCTCGCGTGGATGGCGCGCACGTGCGCCCGCGAGCGCTCCGCCTCCTCGGCGCCGAGGCGCAGCGTGTCCTTGGAGCCCGCCGAGACCGTCGGCTTGACGACGTGCTCCCGGTCGAGGAAGGGGTGCTCCTCCCCGTCCCCGGGGGCGAGGAGAGCGGACGGGACCACGGGGAGCCCGGCCGCCCGCAGGTCCTCGAGGTAGGTCTTGTCGGTGCTCCAGCGCAGCAGGTCCGGCGGGTTCTCGAGCGCGGTGACGGCGGCCACCCGCTCCGCCCACGCGAGGAGGTCGGCGCGCCGGGGCACGTAGTCCCACGTCGAGCGGACGACGACGAGGTCGGCGGCCGCCCAGTCCTCGCCCCCGTCGTCCCAGACGGCGGGCCGGGCGTCGGCGCCCCGGCCCCGGAGGGCGCGCACGAGGCCCTGGCCCTCGGCGTCGAGGTCCGGCAGGTCGCGGCACGTGGCGAGCAGGACGAGCGGCCGAGGGGTGGCGGGGCGGCCACCGGTGGGGCGGG
>NZ_JABEMA010000160.1 GCF_013004605.1 Pseudokineococcus marinus | reverse complement strand
AGGCCATGGCCGCCTTCGCCGCCGCCATCGCCGACCGCACCCGCTGAGCCCCGCCCCGCCCGACCTCGCCGCCGGGGCGGTCGGGCGTCGCCTCAGCCGTGCGCCGAGGCGACCGCCGAGCGCGCCAGGGCGGCCCGCCGCCGCGCTGCGCGCAGCGTGTCGGTCGTGAGGACGACGAGCGCGAGCCACACCAGCGCGAAGCCCACCCAGCGGGTCGGCGGCATCTCCTCGCCGAGGAGCAGGACGCCGCACAGCAGCTGCAGCACGGGCGTCAGGTACTGCAGGAGACCGATGGTCGTCAGCGGCACCCGACGAGCGGCCGCCCCGAAGAGCAGGAGGGGCACGGTCGTCGCCACGCCCGTGGAGACGAGCAGCGCCGTGTGGACGGGCCCCGCGCTCGTGAAGGTGCCCTCGCCGGCGACCTCCAGCACGACGAGGGCCGCCAGCGCGAAGGGCGCCAGGAGCAGCGTCTCGCCCGTCAGGGACACGAGGGCGGGGGTGCCCCGGCCCACGCGGTTCTTCGCCAGCCCGTACGAGCCGAAGGTGAGGGCGAGGACGAGCGCGATCCACGGGACGCGCCCGTAGTCGACCGTGATGACGCCCACGGCCACGACGCCGACGCCCACCGCCGCCCACTGGGCCGGTCGCAGCCGCTCGCGCAGCAGCAGGACGCCGAGCAGCACGGTGACGAGCGGGTTGACGAAGTAGCCCAGCGACGCCTCGATGACGTTGCCGGACTGCACGCCGTAGATGTACACGCCCCAGTTCGCCGCGATGGTCACCGCGGCGAGGCCCAGCCAGCCCGTGCGGGTGCGGTCCGCCAGCAGCGCGCGCAGGTCGCCCAGGCCGCGCAGCGCGGCGAGGAGGACGGCGCACAGGAGCAGGGACCACAGCACCCGGTGCACGAGGACCTCGACCGACCCCGCCGGGGCGAGCGCCGAGAAGTACAGGGGGAAGGAGCCCCACAGCGCGTACGCCGCGGCACCCATGAGGGTGCCGCGGCGGACGTCGGCGGGGTCGGCTCCCGCGCCGGCGCCGGGAGCGCTCCCGGTGGCCGGCGCGGGAGCGGTGCTCAGCGGACCACCCAGGTGTCGCCGCCCGCGATGAGGGCGTCGAGGTCGGCGTCGCTCGCGGCGCCGCCGGCCTCCGCGCGCGCGGAGTCGACCTGGTCGCGCACGAGGTCGTCGTACGTCGGCCGCGCGACGGCGCGGAAGACGCCGACGGGCACGTGCGCCATGGACGGGCCGTCGAGGCGCGAGAGCGCGAAGGCGCGTGTCGGGTCCGCGGCGGCGGCGTCGTGCACGACGACCTCGCGGCCGGCGGCATCGGCGGCCGGGACGACCTCGACCCCGCCGCCGGGCGCGGTGACGACCACCTTCTGGTCGTCCTCGCGCCCGAAGCGCACCTCCTGGCCGTCCTCGAGGCGGACGAGGCGCGCCTGGGTCTCGTCCCGGTCCTTGAGGACGTCGAAGGCGCCGTCGTTGAAGATCGGGCAGTTCTGGTAGATCTCCACGAGCGACGTGCCCCGGTGCTCGGCGGCCGCGCGCAGCACGGAGGTGAGGTGCTTGCGGTCGGAGTCCAGCGTGCGCGCCACGAAGGTCGCCTCGGCGCCGAGGGCCAGCGACACCGGGTTGAAGGGGGCGTCCACCGACCCGGCCGGCGTCGACTTGGTGACCTTGCCGACCTCGGACGTGGGGGAGTACTGCCCCTTCGTCAGCCCGTAGATCCGGTTGTTGAAGAGCAGGATCGTCATGTTGACGTTGCGCCGCATCGCGTGGACGAGGTGGTTGCCGCCGATCGACAGCGCGTCGCCGTCGCCCGTGACGACCCAGACCGACAGGTCGGGCCGCGAGGCGGCGAGCCCCGTCGCGATGGCCGGGGCGCGGCCGTGGATCGAGTGCATCCCGTACGTGTCGAGGTAGTACGGGAAGCGGGAGGAGCACCCGATCCCGGAGATGCAGACGATGTTCTCCTTGCGGAGCCCGAGCTCGGGCATGAAGCCCTGCACGGCCGCGAGGACGGCGTAGTCGCCGCACCCGGGGCACCAGCGCACCTCGTTGGCGGCGGTGAAGTCCTTCTTCGACAGCGTCGTGCCCTCGGGCAGGCGCGGGACGTCCTCGGTGCCGCTGCGGACGCCGGGCAGGCCGAGCGGGGTGGTGGTCGTGCTCATCGACGGGCCTCCTGGGGGCTCTCGGCGACGGCGCCGGCGGCGGGGGAGGCCGCGGCGGAGTCGTGGTCGGGCAGGGCCGCCACGGCGTCGCGGACGACGTCGAGCAGCTCTCCGGCGCTGAAGGGGCGGCCGCGGACGCGGCCGTGGCTCTGCACGTCGACGAGGTAGCGGGCGCGCAGGAGCAGGGCGAGCTGGCCGCCGTTCATCTCCGGCAGCACGACCCGGTCGTAGGAGCGCAGGGCGTCGCCGAGGCCGGGCGGGAAGGGGTTGAGGTGGCGCAGGTGCGCCCGGGCCACCTGCAGGCCCTCGGCGCGCGCGTCGCGGACGGCGGCGGCGATCGGTCCGTAGGTGGAACCCCACCCGAGCACGAGGACGCGGGCGCGCGTGCCGTCGGGGGCCACGGGGTCGTCGACCTCGAGCGGGGGCACCGCGACGCCGTCGACCTTGGCCTGGCGCAGGCCGGTCATGCGCTCGTGGTTCTCGGGCTCGTAGGAGATCTCGCCGGTGACGTCGGCCTTCTCCAGGCCGCCGATGCGGTGCTCGAGGCCCGGGGTGCCGGGGACGGCCCACGGGCGGGCGAGGGTCTCGGGGTCGCGCAGGTAGGGGCGGAAGGCGGGGCGGCCGTCGTCGCCCGCGCCGTTCGGGCCGGTCGCCTGCGCCGGGTCGATCGCCGGCAGGTCCGCCACGCTCGGCAGCGCCCAGGGCTCCGAGCCGTTGGCGAGGTAGCCGTCCGAGAGCAGGATGACCGGCGTGCGGTAGGTCACCGCGATGCGCACGGCCTCCATCGCCGCCGTGAAGCAGTCGGTGGGGGAGGACGCCGCGACGACGGGCAGCGGCGACTCGCCGTTGCGCCCGTACATCGCCTGCAGGAGGTCGGCCTGCTCGGTCTTCGTCGGCAGGCCCGTGGAGGGCCCGCCGCGCTGGACGTCGACCACGACGAGCGGCAGCTCGAGCATGACGGCGAGGCCGATGGTCTCGGCCTTGAGGGCCAGGCCGGGACCCGACGTCGTCGTCACGCCGAGGGAGCCGCCGAACGAGGCGCCCAGGGCGATGCCGACGCCGGCGATCTCGTCCTCCGCCTGCAGGGTGGTCACGCCGAAGCGCTTCATGCCCGACAGCGCGTGGAGGATGTCGCTCGCCGGGGTGATCGGGTAGGAGCCGAGCACGAGGGGGAGACCGGCCTTGTGGGCGGCCGTCGCGAGGCCGTAGGCGAGGGCGGTGCTGCCCGTGATGTTGCGGTAGGTGCCGGCCGGGTGCTCCGCGGGCGCCACCTGGTAGCGGACGGCGAAGCCCTCGGTCGTCTCGCCGAAGGCCCAGCCGGCGCGGAACGCCGTGAGGTTGGCGTCGCGGATCTGCGGCTTCTTGGCGAACTTCGTCTCGAGGAAGCGCTCGGTCGCCTCGGTCGGGCGGTCGTAGAGCCACGAGAGCATCCCGAGGGCGAACATGTTCTTCGCCCGCTCGGAGTCCTTGCGGGACAGGCCCGAGTCCTTGAGGGCCTCGACGGTCATCGACGTCAGCGGCAGGGCGTGCACCTGGTAGGACTCCAGGCTCCCGTCCTCGAGCGGGCTCACGGTGTAGCCGACCTTCTGCAGGCTCCGCTTCGTGAACTCGTCGGCGTCGGCGATGATCACGCCGCCGCGCGGCAGGTCGGCGATGTTGGCGCGCAGGGCGGCCGGGTTCATCGCCACGAGCACGTCGGGGGCGTCGCCCGGCGTGAGCACGACGTGGTCGGCGAACTGCAGCTGGAAGCTCGAGACGCCCGGGAGGGTGCCCTGGGGCGCGCGGATCTCGGCGGGGAAGTTCGGCAGGGTCGCCAGCGCGTTGCCGAGCGACGCCGTCTCCGCGGTGAAGCGGTCACCGGTGAGCTGCATGCCGTCGCCGGAGTCACCGGCGAAGCGGATGACGACGCCGGCCACCTTCTGCACGGGCGTCGACCCGGGGGCCGACGGGGCCGGGGCGCCGTCCTCGACGCGGGGGGCGGTCGGGGCGTCGGGCGTGGGCGACTCGAGACGCATGACGGCGGCAACACCTCGGGGGTCGGGGTCCATCCCCGGCTTCCCGACCGATCCGCTCGGGAGGCTTCGCCGGCGGGCGCGGTCACGGGGTGTCCGGGACGGGGGGCGTCGTCATCGTAGGCGGGGAACGCCGACCCGCCGGACGGCGTTGTGCTGCGTGAGACGGCGCCCGACCCGGGCCGGCCGTCGCACCACCCTCGGCAGGAGGAGCACGGGTCGTCCATGGGCCACCAGCACTTCAACGGCGTCAAGACCGCCGTCCTCTTCGGCGCCTTCGGCGCGCTCGTCCTCGGCGCGTCGTGGCTCGTCTTCGGGGGCAGCACGCAGGGGCTCCTCATCGGCCTCGTGCTCGCGCTCCTCGTCAACGGCATCTCGTACTGGAAGAGCGACACGCTCGCCATCAAGGCCATGCGCGCGCGACCCGTGAGCGAGGCGGAGCAGCCGGTGATGCACCGGATCGTCCGCGAGCTGTCCGTCGCGGCGGGCAAGCCCGTGCCGCGGCTGTACGTCTCGCCGACGCGGGCCCCCAACGCCTTCGCCACCGGGCGCAACCCGGAGAACTCGGCCGTGTGCTGCACCGAGGGCATCCTCGAGCTGCTCGACGAGCGGGAGCTGCGCGGCGTCCTCGGCCACGAGCTCATGCACGTCTACAACCGCGACATCCTCACGTCGTCCCTGGCGGCGGCGATGGCGAGCGTCATCACCTTCCTCGGCTACGCGGCGCTGCTCTTCGGCGGCAACCGCGAGAACGGCGGCGGCAACCCGGTCGCCGGGATGCTCCTGCTCTTCCTCGGCCCGCTGGCCGCCGGCCTCATCCAGATGGGCATCAGCCGGACCCGCGAGTACGACGCCGACGAGGACGGCGCCCGCCTCACCGGCGACCCGCTCGCCCTGGCGAGCGCGCTGCGCAAGCTCGAGCGGGGCACGAAGGCGGCCCCGCTGCCGCCGGAGCGCGACCTGGTGAACTCGAGCCACATGATGATCGCCAACCCCTTCCGGGCGAAGGACGCGCGCTCGCTCTTCTCGACCCACCCGCCGATGGACCAGCGCGTCGCCCGCCTCGAGGCGATGGCCGGCTACCGAGGCTGACGCCGCCCCACCCCGAGGGCGAGTCGTCGCCTGTTCGCCCCTCGGTGGGGTGGCGGGAGGGCGAGTCGTCGTCTGTTCGCCCCTCGGTGGGGTGGCGGGAGGGCGAGTCGTCGTCTGTTCGCCCCTCGGTGGGGTGGCGGGAGGGCGAGTCGTCGCCTGTTCGCCCGTCGGTGGGGTGTCCGGGGGCGAGTCGTCGCCTGTTCGCCCGTCGGTGGGGTGTCCGGGGGCGAGTCGTCGCCTGTTCGCCCGTCGGTGGGGTGTCCGGGGGGCGAGTCGTCGCCTGTTCGCCTGTCACTGGGGTGCCGGCGTCAGGAGCGAGGGCGAGAGGGGGCTCGTGCCGCAGCTGCTCGGACGAGCGCTACGGCGCGGCCCGGCTCCGCGAGGTCGGCCGCCGTGATCCTCAGCGTCACCCACCCGGCAGCGCTGAGCGCGTGGTCCTGCCGTCGGTCCTTCTCCTGCTGCAGCCTCAGCGCGTGCCAGGCGCCGTCGTAGAGGACGGCGAGCCGGACGCCGACGACGGCGAGGTCTGCTCGGAGGATGAAGGCGCCGCGCTCGTCGCAGATGTCGAGCTGGACGTCGACGTCGACACCGGCCAGCACGAGGACCACCCGGAGGACCGACTCCGGCGCCGACTCGGCGCGCGGGTCGGCGAGAGCGAGCGCTGCGCGGACCCGGACGACGCCGTGGTCCCGGCGTCCCTCCAGCCACCGTCCCAGCCGGGGCAGGTGCACCAGCCCTGCTCGCGCGAGCCCGTCGAGGCGGGCCGTCGCCGAGGGCAGCGACTCCCGGGCGGCGGCGTCGAAGGCCAGGCGCTCGGGTGGCGCGAGCCGCGTCGTCCGCCACGAGCGGCCCGGCCCGGGGGTGCTGCGCGACCGACGGACGCGCACGTCACGACCCACGGGATGCCGGCCGCCCTCTTCGGGGACGACCAGCTCGACGCGGTCGCTCCACCCGAGGAGAGGGACGCCCAGCACGGTGGCTGCGGAGGCGCCGGTCACGAGCGCCTCGGTCGGGAGCACGAGACCCGCCCCCTCCACCCGCAGAGCGTGGTCGCGCGGGACGTCCGCCGGGGCGTACACCCCGGGGACGACGCGCACGAACGAGGGGCCACGCAGCTGCTTCGGCGTCAGGGCGCCCTCGGCGACGGCTTGGCTGCCGATGAAGACGCGGGGGAAGCCGGTCGCGCTCGAGGCCACTCGGTCAGGGTGAGGTCGACGAGCACGGACTGATGGCCGTCGTCCACAGGCTCGTGTCGTCGCCGTGCGGAGCGGGTGGGCGGACGGTGGACGACTCGCCCCACGTCTGGCCAAAGGGGGTGGGGCGACGACGACTTGCCCTCGCCTGGGCCTGATGACGGGCGAACAGGCGACGACTCGCCCTGACGTGGGCGGGCTGGAGGGCGAACAGGCGACGACTCGCCCTGACGTGGGCGGGCTGGAGGGCGAACAGGCGACGACTCGCCCTGACGTGGGCGGGCTGGAGGGCGAACAGGAGACGACTCGCCCTGACGTGGGCCCGCCTGGGTCAGGCGCCGAGGCGCTCGAGCACCTCCGCGCGGGCGAGCGCCCAGCACCGGCTGCGCGGGTCGAGGTGGGCCTGGTGGTCCTCGCCGGGCACGAGCTCGACGCGCACGTCGTCCCCGGCCGCCCGCGCCACGGAGGGGCCCACCAGGGCGACCAGCTCGCCGCGGGTCACCTCCATGTCGAGGGAGTCGACCGCGACGGTGCCGTCGGGGTAGCGCTTGCCCAGGCCGTCGAGCCGGATCATGGCGTCTCCACTACC